>CANGQE010000114.1 GCA_947455845.1 Rickettsiales bacterium | reverse complement strand
GAATTTAAGTTAGGGGCAAAACCACCTTCGTCACCAACATTGGTATTATGTCCGTCTTTTTTTAAGAGTGATTTTAAATGTTGAAAAATTTCAGCTCCAATACGGATTGCATCCTTAATTGACGATGCTCCGACGGGCATAATCATGAATTCTTGAATGTCAATTTTATTGTCGGCATGCTTACCACCATTGATGATATTCATCATCGGAACCGGTAAAACTTGCGCTTGCGCACCACCCAAATATTCAAAAAGAGGAATCTTTTTTGACACTGCACTTGCTTTAGCAACAGCTAGCGACACCGCTAAAATAGCGTTTGCGCCAAGAGAGGATTTATTTTCTGTACCATCCATTTCGATCATCATTTGATCGATTTCTTTTTGTTTTTCCGATTCAAATCCGATTAATTTTTGGGCGATTTTTTGGTTAACATTTTCTACCGCTTGCAACACCCCTTTTCCTAAAAATCTAGCCTTGTCACCATCGCGAAGCTCACATGCTTCAAGGCTGCCGGTTGAGGCTCCAGAAGGCACAGCAGCAATTGCAGATGATCCACAGGCAAGATGTATTTCCGCTTCCAAAGTTGGAAATCCGCGCGAATCAATAATTTCACGCGCTTTAAGACTTACGATTTGTGTCATGGAAAATTTGAATTGATGTTTGAGATAAGAATGACGTAAGTTTTCTCCCATTAGAAAAAATGTCAATTTCCAATCTTAGTAAAACTCTTATGTTTCGCATCATTCTTCTTATCAGCCTTATTTTAATGGCCTTACCATTTCTTAATCAGGCTAAAAATTATGTAAAAGAGAAGGTGCAACACACTAAAACCCTGGGAGAAATAGGGAAAAAGGTTTTTAAATACAGGGATCGTGATGAAAAATAGTGGGTTTGTAGTGGCTTTTGGTATATCGAACTTCCCCCCAACTTGGGGCACTGATCATGCATCGTAAAAAATATACCGAAGTCCCAAGGACTTCGGTATATTAACTTATTGACCCTGACTATTAGCTAAAGGAGCCATTTTTTCTCCAACAATCTTTTTCATCTCTTGATGATGACGCTTCATTTCTTGCTTTGCCGCTTCTCTTTTTTCAGGAGGAAGATTCTCCATCATTTCATGATGCTTATCCATTCTGGCTTTTTCTTCAGGTGAAGCGTTTTCATATCTTTCTTGCCTCTCTTCTTTTCTATCTCCTTTTCTTTCGCCTCTTTCTTTCATCATTTTTTTGCGCTCTTCCGGAGTAGCATTTTTCCATTTTTCTCCACGATCAGGGTTTTCTTGATTCGCCATTTGCGCATTGCCAGCCTTGCTCTTGAAATCTGTTGGATAATTTCTTTGAGGATCATCCATCTGAGATCTTTTTTGCATTGCTTTCACCCTCATTTTTGCATTTGCAGGCGCCGTTTGCTCTACAGTTGAAGCTGTGTCTGTTGTTGTAGCTACGGCATCTTGCGCATTTGCCGATAAAGAACAAATTGCCGCAATGACAAAAGAAGTAAGAAATTTTTTCATAAATTTGTGTTTTGTTTAAATAAAATAACCTTGAGAAATAAGGCGCCGAACACAAGTAGGTCGGCAATTCTGTGATGCAATTAGAATCTTACTAATCGTAAAGAAGTGGCACAAAGTTGTAACCTTTGGCATAAAATTAACGACCTAATTTTTGCCTATTTTCAAAATTGGAGTGTTGATTTTGCTGGTCAAAAGCCAATTTTCCACAGCTATGGAAAATTCAGATTTTACACCATTTCCACCAACTCATCCTTTCCCATTTTTGCAAAAGCTACTTGAAATTCCTCAAATTTTTTCTGCTCAATTGCCTCACGAATATCCTTCATCAAATCTTGGTAGTAAAAAATATTATGTTCCGAAAGCAGCATTGCCGCGAGTATTTCTCCTGATTTAGCAAGATGATGCAAATAAGCACGGCTGTGGTTTTGGCAAGCGTAACAACCACATTTTTCGTCAAGAGGAGCATTGTCATTGTGATGTTTGGCATTACGGATATTGATTGCTCCGCTACGAGTAAAAGCCTGTCCGGTACGACCTGAGCGCGTTGGAATAACACAATCAAACATGTCGATTCCACGTGCAACTGCACCAACAATATCAGAAGGCTTACCAACTCCCATCAAGTAGCGCGGTTTATCTGTAGGCAAGAAATCCGGCGCATAATCTAAAACTTCAAACATTGATTCCTGCCCTTCACCTACGGCCAAGCCACCAATCGCATAACCATCAAAGCCGATTTCAACTAATTTTTTTGCTGAAATTTCACGAAGATCGCGAAATGTTGAACCCTGAACAATGCCAAAAATTCCGTAACCTTCTCTTGTTTTAAAAGCATCCTTTGATCTTTGTGCCCAAAGCAGTGAACGATCCATGGCATCTTTAGCTTGCTCAAAAGTTGCCGGAAATTGCACACATTCATCAAAAATCATGGTAATGTCGCTTCCCAGCATGTGCTGAATTTCGATTGATCTTTCGGGACTAACAAAATGTTTAGAGCCGTCGAGATGCGAAGAAAATTCGACTCCGGCATCGGAAATTTTTCTGATTTTTGAAAGTGACATTACTTGAAATCCGCCGGAATCGGTAAGAATCGGCTTGTCCCAACTCATAAATTTATGCAAGCCACCAAGCTTCTCAATAAGCTCGGCTGTTGGTCGTAACATTAAGTGGTAAGTATTGCCTAAAATAATTTCAGCACCTGATTTTTTAACGTCAGAAAATTTTAAAGCTTTCACCGTTGCCGCAGTTCCAACCGGCATGAAAGCTGGGGTTTGAATAGCACCGTGAGCGGTTACGACTTCTCCTCTTCTTGCTTTATTTTCGGTAGTTTTTAGTTTGAAAGAAAAATTATTACCCATGAATTTATGAAAAAATTTTTACCATTTTTGACTCTGATTTTTCTAATCAGCTTGATTGGAATTTCTACTTATAAGCTTAACAAGAAACAAGAAATTGCGCAGGATTTACAAACCTCGGAAGGGCCAGAAGAATTTGGCATTCACTTTGTTAAAACCAATATTGAATTAGAGAACTTTTCTCTACCTGATTTGTACGATGAAAAAGAATTTTTTGCCAAAAAAGATCTACTTGGAAAATATTCGGTAGTTAATTTTTTTGCTTCTTGGTGCACTACTTGCCGCGCCGAGCACGAGGTTTTATTGCGTTTACGTGACGCAAAAATAGTCGATATTTACGGAGTTGCTTGGCGCGATATTGATGAAAATACCAAATCCTATTTGGCTACAAGCGGCAATCCTTTTACACGAGTAATTAAAGATAGTCGCGGATTATTCACCAAACTGCTCAACATTAACGCCATTCCCGAAACTTTAATCATTGATCCCAAAGGCAATGTTGTAATGCGTTTCCGCGGCAATTTGCAGGAATTTTCTATTGATGAGATAAAGGGGTTTTTGCAGGAACGCGGGATTTAAAGCGCGGAAAAGCCCTCTTTGCAAAAGAGGGTGGATGATTTGCTTCCAGCAAACTCAGAAATTTTCAAATCACCCTTCCGCCGCTGACGTGGCTCACTCCCTCTTTTTACTCACAAATTTTTTTATTTTTGAGTGAGTTGCAATTGCTAAAGCAATTGTCAAAGAGGGCTTGTCCACGCATTTAAGTTACCCTTACCAACACAAAAAAACCGACCCTCCCTAAATTAGGAAGAGTCGGTTTTTTTAATTACTTATGAGCAAAAGAATTATGCAGCTTTAGCTACTTTTTCTTTAGCCACCCTTGGAGCTTTCTTTTCTTTAACAATTTTTACTTCTTCAAGCTTACCTAGTTTAATCAATTTTCTTTTGATTTGTCTTCTAAGTTTTTGTGCTTCTTCAGTAAGTTTGTTGCAACGATAATTTACTAAAAAATTATCAATATTTCCAAACTTATTAATTGTTCTAAGAGTAGAGGTAGCAACTTTTAGAGTTAAATCTGATCCAAGAGAATCGCTCTTGAAAGAGATGGTTTTCAAATTTGGTAAAAATCTTCTTCTGGTTTTACGATTAGAGTGAGAAACTTTATTTCCACTCATCACGCCAACAGCAAGTAAATCACATTTTCTAGACATTGTACTTATTTATAAATTATTGAGTTGCGCCACAGTCGTAAGCACCTTTTCCGGTGATGGCAGAAACGATTGATGGAGCACCGAACATTGCAGCAATACCCGCAGCAACACCAATCATCAAACCCCAAGAAACTTTACCAGTAAAGAAACCGATACCAACTGAGATGATTGAGAAAGCAGCAAAAGCTTTACCAGCATTACCAGTGATGATTTGCAAAGCGTTACACATAGTGTTAACCAAGATGTTTGAACTTGCAGAAGTGGTGATAGTACTAGCTGTTTGTGCTAAAGCATCTGATGAAAGAGCGGGCACAAGAGCTGGAACGATTGCTACAAAGAAAAAAGACAAAAGAGAAGTTTTTGTCAAAAAAGAAGAGTATTTTTTCATAGTTTTTTGAAGTTTTATTTAAAGATTATTACAAAAAAAAGAACTGAGGCCTTGAAAAACCCAAGTAATAGTTAAAGCGGGGCGCAACTTGCCCGAGTTGTTTTAAAATTGCAACAAAGAATTTTTAAGTTACTTAAAAAATTTATTTTTTACCTCAAATTTACACTACGTAACTCATCAAATTAAATGAACTTGCACCATTAAGCCTAAGAAGCTCACCAGTGGCAATTGTAATCTATAGTGTTTCAAATTGAAAGCTCTTACAAAATTTTTATTTCCCACTCTAAATCAACGCCGGATTTTTCTTTGACTAATTTTTTTACTTTATTTCCCAAACTAATCAAATCTTGCGCCGAGGCCTCTCCGGTGTTAATCATAAAGTTACAATGCTTTTCCGAAATCTGGGCGTCACCCTGCATCATTCCACGACAACCTGCCTCATCAACTAATTGCCAAGCTTTCTGATTCTCGGGATTCTTAAATGTACTCCCTCCGGTTTTAGCACGGATTGGTTGTGCTTGCTCACGCTGTTGATTT
>CANGQE010000113.1 GCA_947455845.1 Rickettsiales bacterium | reverse complement strand
GGAAGTGGTAGCAACATGGCCACCAAGGGTAGAAACTGTACTGGTAGTGTCTGTTTTTACATAAAGTGCTCTCGATCTTATGATCCAATCATAAGAATTTTCAGCTTTAGCAAAACTTGCTTGCGAGTTAAAAATTGACAAAATTACCGATAAAGAAACTAACCCAATTTTACTTTTCATAAATTTTTATAAATTTAATTTAAGCGCTAGACATCAAATTAAATTTAAATTTAATCGATGGTAAGAATCAGATTGCTAGCAACTCTAAGAGTTTTCCAAATCAACTTACCCCCAAAAGATAAAGTGAATTTATTTTTTGTAATTGACCTAGGTCAAGAATCGGATTTTTATTTTTCAATGAAACTAGGCAAGATAAACCAAGATTTTAGTTCTATTACTAAGCTGCCTTTGCTAAGTAATTTAAACGAAGGTGAGTTGCGAGAAATTTTAAAAGAAGCTCAGATAATTAATTGCAAAAAGGGAAAGATTTTATTCTCTCAGGAGGAGAGGGCGTTTAATTTTTATATCGTAATTAGCGGCATGATTAAGATTTTTATTGCCGATATAGACGGGATGGAAACCGCTCTACAAATAATTGAACGTAGTAATTTTGTCAGTGATATTTTTGTTGATACCTTTCAGACAAACGCTACCGCAATGGAAGACTCCCAAGTCCTTTCAATACCATTACAAAAATTTAGAGAATCGGTAAAAAACAATTTATCCTTAGCTAAAAACATTATTTCAGCAACTTCATCAAGAAATGAAAAGCTGGTTAATCAACTAATACGCTTAAAGCTAAGTAACGCTAAACAAAAGGTTGGGCATTTTTTATTGGGAATGTCTTTTGAAAAGGGCGGAGATAAGACAAATAATATCCAATTAAAATTCGATAAATCCACCATAGCATCTTACTTAGGAATAAACCCCGAAACGTTATCGCGCACTTTGCGGAAACTGAAAGATGATGGAGAGATCTCGATCGAGCAAAGCAACATAACCCTTTTACAAAAAAACTCTCTTTGCAGCTATTGCGACAATGAGATTAGTGCAAGATGTAACCTTCGTGACTCAAATTTTTGCGAAGAGACTAAAAAGTCTCTGTGACATCTCTAAAAATCGAATTTTCTCCACATGTTTGCATCAAGTCACGCAGGGAAAATAACTTATATTCCCCTCATCTTATCCACCATATTGATCGGCAGTAAAATATAATATTTCCCCTGCGAAGCCATGTAAGAAGCTCTTTCTTCAGCATCATCACCGTAACCAAAAAATATGTCACCGCGCACAGTTCCCTTAATTGCAGTGCCGGTATCTTGGGCGACAAATAGGTGAGAATATTTTTCTTTTGAATTACCTTTTTTAGTTAAAGTCGTATCAAGCCAAAGAGGAAATCCATAAGGGATAACTTCACTATCAACAGCAAGAGAGCGCTCGGCGGTTAGTGGAACTCCTTGCCCACCAACAACATATTCACCATCAGCAATTTTGAAGAAGGTATAAGCATTGTTAACATTCATAACTTCTTCAGCTTTGTCAGGATTATTGTCTAGCCACTCTTTTATGCTCTGAGCATTTAGGCTACTACGATTAATGTAACCCTTTTCAACCATGTAAAGGCCAACTCCGGTAAAGGGCAGATTGTTTCTGCCGGCAAAGGCAACTCGAAGCACGGTTCCGTTAGTAAGTTCAACTCGACCTGAGCCTTGAATATGCATTGAGAAAAGTTCGGCTTTGCTATCAACATAAAGTAGCTCTAAGCCTTTTCCTTCTAAAGCGCCATCCTCGATTTCCTTGCGGGTAAGATAAGGATCAGAAGTTAAATCTTTAGGACGTGCGTAAATCGGATATTGGAATTTTTCAGTTTTAATTTTGCTGCCTTTTAGTGAAGCCTCGTAGTAACCGGTGAATAAGCCCTTACTGCCCTTAGAGTTATTAGAAACCGCAAATGGCTTAAACCAATTTTCAAAAAAATTCTTAGCTTGAGACTCACTCATGCCCTTTACGAT
Organism: Rickettsiales bacterium; assembly: GCA_947455845.1. GTDB lineage: Bacteria > Pseudomonadota > Alphaproteobacteria > Rickettsiales > UBA1997 > UBA2645. Next base: position 3,001 of record CANGQE010000113.1, on the reverse strand, counting down.
GTTAGCAATGTCGCAAACATCCCGAAAATCACTAATTTTAATATCGCTGATCTGACCGCCAACTGAGCGGTTTTGCGCCATTTTAGAAAATTTGTTACAGGATTGAATAAAAGCCTGAAGTGCTTTTTTGTGATCATCACTTTCCCAGCCATCTAGAGATTGAAAATCAACTTGCTCAAGAACTAAACCATTCTTTCCTTTAATGGTAATTTTCTGATAAAACAAACAGCCTTGTAGGATTAGGAGGGATGAGATCAGGAAAATTTTGAACATAGGAAATAATTTAGCAGTTAACATTTAACAATTATCAATTGAGCTAATTATTAAATGTTAATTGTTAACTGTTAATTGATAATTTAGTTTTTAAATATTCTAGATATTTTACCTCTCACTTCTCAATTCCTAATTCTTAATTAAAAATGTCTCTTCAATGTGGAATCGTTGGTCTGCCTAACGTTGGCAAATCAACTTTGTTTAATGCCTTAACTCAAACTGCTGCAGCGCAAGCGGCGAATTATCCTTTTTGTACTATTGAGCCTAATATCGGCAAAGTAAGTGTACCTGATTTTCGCTTAGAAAATTTAACTAAAATTGCCGGCTCGGCTTTAATTATTCCGGCTCAAATTGAGTTTGTGGATATTGCCGGCCTAGTGCGCGGAGCAAGTACGGGCGAAGGTCTGGGAAATAAATTTTTATCTCACATTCGTGAAGTTGATGCCATTATTAATGTGGTACGTTGCTTTGAAGATGAAAATATTACTCACGTTGAAGGTGTTGTTGATCCTTTACGAGACATTGAATTAATTCAGCTTGAATTAATCATTGCCGACATGGAAAGCTTAGAAAAACGCATTCCTGCCTTAGAAAAAAAAGCTCGCTTAGATAAAGAGGCCGCAGCACAAGCCGAAGTTGCTAAAAAAGTTTTAGAAGTTTTAAAAGACGGAAAAGCAGCACGTTTAGCTCAAGTTAAACCCGAAGAAGAAAAGATTTTTAAAGAGTTGCAATTAATCACCTCTAAGCCCCAGCTTTTTGTTTGTAACTTGAAAGAGCATGAATTGGCAGGAAATAAATATTCAGTATTAGTTGAAAAATTTGGCCAAGAAAATTCTTACCAAGTTTTAAAAATCTGCGCTCAGATTGAAGCTGAAGTTGCCGGTCTTGAAACCGAAGAAGAGAAAAAAGAATTTTTAGGATCAGTTGGTTTGGAAGAAACTGGGCTTTCTCAAATTATTAAAAGCTCTTACAGTCTTTTAAATCTAATCACCTTTTTCACCGTAGGTCCAAAAGAGTGCCACGCTTGGACTTTGAAAAAAGATTCCAGCGCTCCCAAAGCCGCCGGTGTAATTCATACTGATTTTGAAAAAGGCTTCATTCGCGCTGAAACAATTTCTTACTTAGATTACGTAAATCTGGGTGGCGAAGAAGGTGCGAAAAATGCAGGTAAATTAAGGCTTGAAGGTAAAGATTACATCACGCAAGACGGTGATGTCTTTCACTTTAGGTTTAACGTTTAGCTTTTTACCGAGTTGATTGGACCCCATCTTCACGACTGGGGCCAGTCAACGCGGTAATCATTACCGGTTTTAAGCCGTAAAAAAATAAACAAAGTAGGTTGTTGTGAAATTTATCAAATCTTTATCTCCCTACACTCTACAAAAGTTATCGGAGCTGAGCCGGTAAAAGACTTAACTACACAAAAGCATGAATCACCTCGAGAACAACCAATTAGATCAAGCACTAAAAGCTTGCAAAAGAGCATTTTTATACGTGGTGCTTTTTGGCTTTGTGGTTAGTTTTCTCACTCTTGCTACTTCAATTTATTCTTTGCAAGTTTTTGATCGGGTTCTTTCCGGTGGTAGCTACGAAACCCTGATAGGGTTAACTATAATTATGATTATCTTTTCGGCGATTCTAAATTTTGTTCAAGGAATCAGGTCGGAAATTTCTCACAAAATTGGCATTTACCTCGATAAAAAATTATCTTCATTAGTCATAGATTTATCCTTCACCTCTCTCAAAAAAGATGCCTCAAAAAGTATTGTTAGCCAAAATGTTAAAGATCTACATACTCTAAAAAATTTTATCGCCAGTCCTAACTTAATTCATGCTATCGATGCCCCATGGTCGCTAATATTTATTGTGGTTATTTTTATCATTCATCCACTGCTTGGAATAATCGTTTCGATTGGCGCTATAACCTTGCTATTTCTGGCTTGGATCAATGACTTATTAACTAAAAAGTTAACAATTAAGTCGGGAGAAATTGCAGCTGCTTCGTACAAAGAATTAGATGTAATGGCCAAAAATGTTGAGGTGATCGAAGCGCTGCGCATGAAGAGAAGCTTGATTCACAATTGGCACGAAATTTACGATAAAAGTCTAAAAATTTCCGATCAGCTTCACGTTAAAACCGTGGTTATTTCCAACATGACGAAATTTTTCCGCAGCTTGATTTACGTATTAACCGTGGCCTTTGGTGCAGTGTTAGTAATCACTAATAAAATGAGCTCGGGAGGAATCATGGCTTGCTCCATCTTGTCGGGAAAAGCTTTGGCACCATTTGATGCGGCAATTTCTTTGTGGAATGGCGTTTTGAGCGCCCGAAAATCCTACGAAAGGCTAAAAGGCCTGATTAAAGATAATTATGTTGAAGGTACTAATATCAGCCTTCCTGAGCCAAGTGGAAAAGTTGAAATTGAAAAAGTTGGTCTCGTTTCCGCCAAAAATTCCCGACCGATAATTAAGGCAGTTAATGTTACTATCGAAGCCGGTGACATTGTTGCCATAGTTGGCCCAACCGCTGCCGGTAAGAGTAGTTTAGCAAAATTAATTGTGGGAGTAACAAGACCAACAACCGGATTTGTAAGGCTTGACGGTGCCGATATTTTAAATTGGAAAGAGGAAGATTTGGCCAATTACATCGGCTATTTGCCCCAAGATATTGAGCTTTTTAACGGCAGCGTTAAAGACAATATTGCCCGTATGAATAAAAAGGCCGAAG
>CANGQE010000112.1 GCA_947455845.1 Rickettsiales bacterium | reverse complement strand
GCTCTAAAAGAGAAATTCTGGTGTAGATTTTGATATTATTTTCAACATTGTTTTTTTCCATATTTGCAAACTTTAATTGTTGTAATCCTAAGAGATAAACTCTTGAGATTAACAGCTGGTTAAAGTTGCGCTAGTGGATTGAACTCGCCTTCGTTTAAAGCGGGATAGCCTCTTGGCATATTTTCTCCTGAAAATTGATGGATTAAAATTAACCAGCAAAAGTGAAGACTTAAGCTGGAATTTCATCAATTTGGGGAGGGAGAAAGTGTCTTAAAAAATGGGGGAATTGCCGTCATCTATTTGAAGTTTTGTTAGATCAAAAGAAATCTCCGGCAAAGGATTACTGAGCATATTGCTCAAATTTAATTTCTATGATTTGTACTAATGTCGCCTAACTTAAGCTGAACCGAGAACGGGGCGATAGAGCTCTATGTTTTCGGATCTAGCAATACTCCGGACTTCAAGTAAGAATGCGCGAACTGGACCCCGTCGTGAAGACGGGGTGACAAACTTGAGTTTGGAGCACTAACTCCATCCATTGTTCCTTCGGGCACTTCGTGTCACCCCGTCTTCACGACGGGGTCCGGTTCACACATTCAATTTAAGAATATTTCTTCAAAATATTTTTTACATCTTGCTGAATTGCTTCATTGTTCAAAGCAAAGGCGATGTTGGCTTCCAAGTAGCCCAAAACATTGCCGCAATCGAAGCGAATTTCGTCTAGTTTTTTGTAGTAGAAAGGATGATTTTTGCACATTGCTTTCATGGCGTCAGTTAGCTGAATTTCGCCGCCGCTGCCCACTTCAAATTTTTCCAAATATTCAAAAATTTCCGGCTGTAAAATGTAACGTCCAGTAATTGCTAAATTGGAGGGAGCCACTTCCGGCTTAGGTTTTTCGACCATGTCGGTGATGGTGGCGCTGCCTTCAATTTTGATGATGCCGTATTTGTTAGTGTCTTTCATTTCAATTTCGTCAACGGCAACAATGCTTGAGGTCTCTTCTTTGCTTTGGTAAAGATCAATCATCTCACCTAAAAAATTTCTTTTGCGGTTCTTACTTTGCATCATCATTTCGTCAGCCAAGATCACTACAAAAGCTTCGTCGTGAGCAATGAAATTTCGAGCGCACCAAATGGCGTGACCCAAACCCAACGGCTTTTGCTGGCGCACGAAAGCCATTTGTCCGGCCTCGGGAAGCCATCCCATTACTTGACTTAATTCTTGTGATTTATTTTTTTCATCAAGCTTTGATTCCAACTCGTAAGCATGATCAAAGTGATTGTTGATGGCATTTTTGTTGCGGCCGGTGACGAAAATAAATTTCTCAATTCCGGCGTCGCGCGCTTCTTCAAAGGCATATTGAATGATCGGCTTGTTGGCGATCGGCAACATTTCTTTGGGCATTGATTTGGTTGCGGGCAAAAAGCGCGTGCCTAAGCCGCCAACCGGAAAAACTGCTGTTTTAACTTTTCTCATCTTCTACTTCGTTTAAAATTTTTAATTTGCGGTAAATGGTCGAACGGCCAATATCCAATTGTTTAGCCACTTCTGACAAGTTGCCATTGTAAATATCGACTAACCTTTTGATGATTTCCTCTTCGATGATGTCGATGGTTTTGCATTTTCCTTCATCGTCAAAAACGTCAACTAACTCGCTGTTAACGTCGGAATTCTTTTTGATTACGGCTTTAGATTTAGTAATGCTGTTATTTTCTTTGTTGAGAATTTGCGGAAAATGTTCGGGCTTTAAAAAATCACCGTCGCACAAAACTACAGCGCGGAAGATTGAGTTTTTAAGCTGGCGCACATTGTCTTCCCAATCGTAATTGTTAAGCAGGTAAAAAGTGTCCTGATTAATCGATTTGATTTTTTTATTTTCGTTAATGCTGAAATCGCGACAGAAATTTTCGGTTAACATTTTAATGTCTTCTTCACCACGCTCTTTCAAAGATGGGATGGCAATTGGAAAAGAAGCGATGCGGTAATGTAAATCTTCGCGGAATTTTTTAGCGGCAACGGTTTTTGCTAAATCACGACTGGTGGAAGAAATCACCCGCACATTAGCGCGGATGGGAAATTTCCCCAAAACTGGAGTAAATTCACCTTCTTGCATGAAGCGCAAAAGTTTGCCCTGAAGATCAGAGCGTAAAGAGTCGATTTTTTCAAAGAAGATGGTGCCGTTATTGGCTTCGCGAAGTTTACCAATATTTTTAATCATGCCGTCAGAAAGTAATCTTTCCGATCCAAAAAGCTCTTCTTCAGCATTGCTGCTACGTAGTAGATCACATTCAACCGTAATGAAAGGCTTGCCTGATCTAGGGCCAGAGCCGTGAATGGCGCGGGCGAATAATTCTTTTCCGGAACCGCTAGGGCCTTCTAGCAAAATCGGAATCGTGGAATTAACCGCTTTTTTGGCTAGTTTTACCGCGTTAGAAATCAGCGCGCTTTGACCGACAATGTCCGAAAATGCTACTTGATCTTTGCCTTTGCGCACTAGGTGCGACACTTGGTATTTTAAGTTTTTGTTTTCAATGGCGTTGTTCATTGAAGCGGTGACGCGGGCGAAAATATCCTTTTCACCTTTAACGATGTAGTCAATAGCTCCGTAATTAATTGCCGTTACCGCCAGAGTTACGTCTTTATTGGCTGTAAGCACAATAACTTGTAGGTCGCCCTTAATTGGCGCGATTTGTTTTAACACGGTAAGACCATCAAGATCAGGCATGGTTAGATCCAGTAACATCACATCAATGTCGTAGCAGGAGATGCCTTTGACAACTTTTTTATTCATAAAAAAATCAACGACTTCCATGCCGCTATTCATCACGAGAGGGTTATGTCCTAAATCTTCGATGAACCTTCCTAAAATTTTACACTGCGTTGACTCATCATCAACGATCAGGATATTGCGCTTAACCATATTTTGTAATTTTTGAGGATTTATTGATTTTGACAGAGTGAGAATTCAATACATTTAAAACTTATGAACTACAATCTACTTTTTCTCTTTAATTCTCTTTTCTTGCAACAGTTGAATTATTTTAGCAGCGGTTTCTTCAACTGATCTTTTGGTGACGTCGATTACTGGGCAGTTTAATTTAGCAAATAATTTTCTCGATTCGGCAATTTCGTTTTTAATTGATTCAATGTCGACGTAATCGCTTACGGCTTCTTGTCCGATTGAAGATAAACGCGTCTGCCTTATTTGCACTAATTTTTCTGGGTTGATGGTGAGACCAACAATTAAAGGCTTTTTTAAATCGTAAACCGTAGTAGGGATTGTGGCAAGTGACACAAATGGAATGTTGGCGGTTTTATGTCCGCGACAAGAAAGGTAAACTGAAGTTGGTGATTTTGAAGTACGCGACACTCCGATAACTACAATGTCAGCATCGTACAAATCCCAAGCTGATTGTCCGTCATCGTGAGTAAGAGTGTAGCTAATCGCTTCCACCCGTGAAAAATATTCACCATCTAGCAAATGCTGACGACCGATGGTGTGGCTAATATTCATGCCTAAATAATTAGAAAATTCACCGATGATGTGCGACAAAACGGGAATGCAAGGAATCTTCATTTCATAGCATTGGCGCTTGAGTGACTCGATTAATTCATCATGCAAAATCGTGTACATGACAATTCCGGGGGCTTTGGCAATTGAGTCCATCACCTTTTCGAGCTGTGGTTTGGTGCGAATTAGCGGCCAAATAAAATCGTTGGATTCTACTCCTTCAAACTGGGACAGGACGGCGCGAGCTACTGAACTTAAAGTTTCTCCCGTAGAGTCAGAAATGAGATGGATGTTAACAATTTTTTCAGTCATTTTATATTTTTTTACGCATTGCCGGAACGTTAATGTCAGAATTAACTACTACAGTAATTCTAGTTCCTTGTGGAACTCTGATGACGGGAGTGGAGTTTACAGCATTACCCACAACAGTTCCTACCGTATCCATGATGTTTTTACTGACGTCGTAAATGGCTTGGTTAGTAGCACTTCCGGTTGTGGTAGTTGAACCCGTAGCAGCGTTAGTTGTAGTGGTAGTATCAGCATCACTGTTCAAAAATTCCTGAGCTGCAGCAACCGTACCAACAGCCAAAATACTTGTAAGCAAAGCACCGGCAACAACCGAGCTGTATTTATTGTCAATGTCTCCGTAAATACCAGAGCGACCAAATTGATCGGAGGCATTGAAAGCAATTTTTAAGTCAACACCGTCAGGACGAATTAAACGCGTCCAGCCAATCTGCACCCTACCCTGTCCCCGCACCACTTGCGTGGAATAAGCACCGTAAAGTCTTGAGCCACGAGGAATTAAAACTTCATCACCGGCCTCAGCGTAAACATCGCGACTAATAATACCGCGCACCGAACCGGGAAGTTGGGTGTCAATCGCAGTTTCAAGAACTGCGGTTAGTAATTTACCTTGAGCAATTGTGTGAGCACGATCGGCAATGTAAGTTGCCGCTGTTCCTGTCGGACTTTTTTGCAATTGATTAATCGAATCTTTATTCAACTGAACAATGTTGTCCTCGTAACCAACACCACGCGCAGGAGCTCCTGCAGCAGTTCCGGAAAAAACAATGATTGGAGAATAGCGCGGATCAAGCTCTTTGCTTTTCGGAGCCGAGTCTGAATCTCGATCTCGGTCTCGATTGGACGAGGAATCACGATCCAAGTCTCTGTCTCTGTCAGATCCTGTACTAGCTACATTTCTACCTTGCTGATCTTGCTGCTGTTGTCCAGTCTGAGCTCCTCTTTGATCAGGTAAAACTTGCTGCGTTTCTAATTGCGGGGCGGCCTTGGTGGCAGCGTTTTCGAGCACAAGCGGATCTTGTGCAGCCATGCCTGCAGGTAATTCCGGCAAAGTCGGAACTTCCGGAGTTGCTGGTTTAGCTAAAATATTTACATCTTCATCTTTTGCTTTCTCGGGAGCCTCAAGTTCGAATGGTGATTTCCCCTCTTCGCTTGGCGCTACCCTCTCTCCCCTTGGAGCTACAACCTCCTCTAATTTTTCACTCTTTTTG
>CANGQE010000111.1 GCA_947455845.1 Rickettsiales bacterium | reverse complement strand
TGCCAACCTAGCCGACATCCCCAAACTTCTAATCCTTCACCGCGCCGCTGCTCAAACCCCTAACGGAATTGCCCGCACCCCTCGTGAAATCACCAAAAAGACAATCACCAACTTCCTAAAACCCGCCCTAAAAAACGGCCTAATCTTCGTAATCGAAAATAACCAAAAGCTAATCGCTGAAATCCACTGCTACAAATACGAACCCGTCTGCTTTAAGCACACTTTGGCCAATCTAACTTTAGTAGTTCACCCTGACTTTCAAGGCCAAGGCTTGGGCCGTAAAATTTTCTCGCACCTACTTACCGAAATCCAAACCCACCACCGAGAAATCGCCCGAGTCGAACTTTTTTGTCGCCAGAGCAATCCACGTGGAATTAGTCTTTACCAATCTTTAGGTTTTGTAATTGAAGGAATTTGTCGGAACCGAATTTTGGATGCCAAGGGTGATCTTGATGGGGATACAATGATGTCGTGGTTTAATCCGGCGTTTAAGGGGTGACAACGAGGGAAAAATCAAGCATTAAGTTTTTGCTTAGGTATTTAAATTATTTTTTAATAAGTCAATTTCCTCAATAATCATTTTTCTAACCTTCTCCACATCACTCAACTGCGGCGCGTGGCCGCAATTTTTAAAAATTTCCAAACGGCAATTAGGAATTTTTGCTTTAAAATATTCCGCTTGGCTGGCGTGGACAATCATGTCGCCGGCGCCTTGGAAGAAAAGGGTGTGGGGCATGTTGGTGAAATCGATGTCAAAGCAGGAGAATCGGCTTAATTCTTTGAGCCAGAATTTTAACTGCTCAAAATTTTCCTCATTAATATCCAGATTTTTTGCGATCTCTTTGGCATTACGGTCATTCATCGAAGCTAGAATGGCGAATTGTTTCAGAGTTTTGTCGGGGGCATCAGCAAAGTTTTTGTAAAATTCGGCGAAGGTGTTTTGAGACATTCCGGCTTGAATGCGGCTGTCTTTCACCATTTGAAAAGGTGGGGCGATTAGAATTAGTAATTTGGGGGAGAGAATTTTTTTCTCAATTAAGCGAATGGCTAATTGTCCGCCAAGGCTCCAGCCAATTACAATTTCAGGATTTAGATTCTGCTCTACAACGTTAGAAAAAAATTCTTCAACGCTGTTAGTGCTAGAATAATTTAACGAAGACACAAAAAAGGGATCAAAATTTAATTCGCTAAAAATTGCTTCCAGCGAATTAAATTTTTGACCCCAGCCTGACAAACAAATAATTTGACGAGGAGATTTTTTTAACAAGATCTAAGACGCGTCTGCGGCGTCTGTTTTGCCACCAACGAAATCAAAATTACCAAATTTGCTTTTGAATTTAGTAAGTCTTTCGTTGTTAGAGTTAACGAAGTTTTGACCTTTTTCTTGCCAAGCTGGGTGATTTTTTGAATCAACGTCCAGTCTTAAAGTGTCACCTTCTTTACCCCAAGTTGTGAGGATTTGAAATTGCGTTCCATCGGTCATCACGGCATTGATCACGTGTTGTTTTGGATCGATTCCGGCTGCAAGAGTTTTTGGAAGTTTAGCTTGAGACATGTTAAAAAATGTTTTGAAAGTAAATAAAATCGGCAAAGCCAATGAGGGCGCGCGAAGTTAGGTAAAGATTTTTCTTAGTCAATAGTCTAGATGGGACATTTGGGATAAAAATCTTGACAGTTGGAAGTTTGGGGGAAGAATCCGCCTCAACTAAATGTTTTTATAACAGGTTAAAATCCTATTTCAGTCTTCTAGGTCTAAGACTAACTCGTCCCTCGCATTAGACCGCAACAACTAAATTTTTGATGAAAAAAAGCTATTTTTTGATGAAAAGAATGTCGGCTAGTAAAAAATTATTCAATATCCTGCCGGTGAGAGTTTTGGTAAAAAGTGTATCTCGTTTTTACAAAATGCTCTTTGCCAAAAGAACTATTCTTTTTGTTACCAATCAAAAAATCAGAAGTATTACCTTGGGTCCCATGGCTCAAGGCGTTTTAATTTTACTTTCTATTTTTGTGGGACATCTTTTTTCCCAGTCTCTACGCTACAACGAAGCTCTTGGTTCTAAGGCTGATGAAATTACTAAGCTCAAATTAATGAATAGTTACTTTGAAGCTGAATTCGAAGATGTAACTGAGAAGCTAGAGAAAATTAACGAATACTTATCTTCAGTTACCGGAAATGTTCAGCCTGTTGACGCTGAAGAGCAAGAAATTAAAAAACCAAAAAACTTAAACAAAGAAGATTTGTCAAGGCGTGACAAGCGTATTTTAGAAAGAGTACAAGATATTAGTGGTCAGCTTTCTAACGTTAAAGCCATGACTCAAGCGCGTATTAAAAAAATTGAATCAGCAATTGTGGTGACGGGATTGAACATTAAAAAAGTTCCGCCAAAAGTTTTAAAAAGAAAATCAACCGAAGCTCTTCGAGAAATTTCTCTAAACGGAAAAAAAGGTATTGCTGACAGACAGGGTGGGCCTATGGCTGACGATCATTCAATGGATTCATTGGTAACTGCTTCTACGTCAGAGGAAGATGACTTAGAAAGAGAATTTAAAAAAGCCCAATTCACTAGTGAGCTTGACTACCTAATAGTTTTAGAGAAGGTGGTAAAAGTAATGCCATTTGCTAAACCAATGAAAAATTATTACATTTCCAGTGGTTTCGGTTCCAGATCTGACCCAATGACTCATAGAATGACCTCGCATCAAGGCCTTGATTTTGTTGGAGTTGCACGTGAAAAAATTATCAGCCCATCAAACGGAAAGGTTATTTTAGCGGGAAGATACAGTGATTACGGTAATGCCATTGTGATTGATCACGGTTTTGGCGTTACAACTCGTTACGGTCACTTGTCAGAAGTTAAAGTGCGTGAAGGTCAAACTGTAAATCGTGGTGACGTTATCGCATTACAAGGCAGTACTGGACGCAGTACAGGTTCGCATTTACATTACGAAGTAAGATACAAAAATATTCCGCTTAACCCGAGGAAATTCCTTGAAGCCGGTGAAGCATTATTTAACGACGAGAAAACTGCTAAACATGTCAATAGTTGATTTTAAGAAGAGGATTTCTACTGCTCAGAGTAACTTAATTAATGAAAATTCTGTCGTGAAAAAATTGGAAGTGATTAGCAATTTTAAATCCACCCCCACCATTATTGCCCGCGATTTGCGTATTGAAGGAGAGTTGAGTAGCTCTGGTTTAGTCGAAATTGAGGGCTACATTAAAGGAATCATTAAAGGTAATTCCGTAGTTGTGCGTGAGGATGGCTGTGTTGAAGGTACGATTATTGCGGAATCTTTAAGTATTCGCGGCCGTTTTGAAGGCACGATTCGGGCTAAGAGTTTAAATATTGCCAGCAAAGCTAAGATTATTGGCAATATTGAATACGACTTACTTTCTGTTGAAGATGGAGCCTGTATTGACGGGCAGTTTAAGAGGATGGAGAAGAGTTAGTTTTGCTAGAGCGCGACGCGCGGTAAGCCCTCTTTGCAAAAGAGGGTAGATGATCGCGCTAGCGATCAGACGGGTGATTTGCCCTTTCACTTGCTCATTTTAAATCACCCTTCCGCCGCTAACGCGGCTCCCTCCCTCTTTTACAAAGAGGGCTTTTTCCGAGCTCCTCAGGTATCCCCTTAACTCCTCAACCTTTCCACAATCTCCTCACGCGCAATCAAGTTCACCAAATGCTTCAATTCCGGTCCGTGTTCTTTACCGGTTAGAGCCAAGCGGATCGGCATAAAAAGTTCCTTTCCTTTTCTGGTGGTTTTTTCCTTAATTTTCCCCAGCCACAAATTCCAGCAATTTAAATCACTAGTATCTTCCGGCAATAAATCCAAAGCCTCTTGCAAGAAATCGCGATCCAATTCGGCATTCGGGTAACGAAACTCTTCCAGACAAATTTCAATCCACTCGTTGATTTCACTCAAAAAATTAATGTTGAGTTTAATGCTGTTCCAAAATTGTTCGGAAATTTCTTCATTAATTCCAATCTCTTTTAAGCGGGCTGCAATCGTAGCAAAATCAAATCCTTGCAACAATTTTTGGTTAATGTGCCCAAGTTCCAAAATGTCGTAATTAGTGGAAGATTTGCTAAATTTAGCAAAGTCAAAATTGCGCACTAACTCGTCACAATTTTGGTAAATTTTAATCGATTCCGAAGTGCCAATTTGAGCTAGCAAATTAATGATTGCCATTGGCTCGTAGCCGTCATTTCTAAGTGATCTAATGTCAAAACCACCTTCGCGTTTAGAAATTTTTCCTTCGGATGCTTTCACTAAAGCCAAATGTGAAAAGTCGGGAGCTTTAGCACCTAAAGCTTCAAAAATCTGAATTTGAATAGCGGTGTTGGTAATGTGATCTTCGCCGCGAATAATGTCGGTAATGTTGGTGTCAATGTCGTCAACCACTGAGCAAAAAGTGTAAGTCGGAACGCCATTGTCACGCACCAAAACCGGATCAGAAAAATGGCGGCCTTCGTAAGTAATTTTGCCTTTAATTTTGTCGTCCCACGAGGTGATTTTATCTTCCAAAAGAAAACGGTAATGCGGTTTTAAACCTTGGGCACGCAGAGAGTTTTTTTGTTCTTCGTTCAAATTCAAAGCCGAGCGATTGTAAATCGGGCTAATGCCGGAAGCGATTTGCGCCTTTCTTTGTAAGTTTAATTCTTCAGGACTTTCAAAACATTCGTAAAGCCGACCATTAGCAATCAAACGATTTTTGGCCGCTTCGTAATTTTCTAAACGATCTGATTGTTTAAAGAGTGAGTCGCACTCCAAGCCCATCCAAGCCATGTCGGTGAGGATCATTTCGCGGTATTCGTCGCGTACGCGTTCAATGTCAGTGTCATCCAAACGCAACAAAAATTTGCCGCCAGTTTTTTTAGCGTAAAGAAAATTAATGATTGCGGCGCGGATATTGCCAACGTGGAGAAAGCCGGTAGGAGAAGGGGCGAAGCGTGATATTGTGGTCATTATTTTGGAAGTGAAGTTGATTTGTGAAAGTACCTTAAAAACGAAGGGGCGCAGTCTCAACCAAATTTTTTCTTTTCCAATTTAAAAGTTTGGATTTGAGGTGTTGAGTTTATCTTTCTCCAGCAACCCGCTGGTCGAGCGGAGTCGAGACCTACCCGAAGTTAACGCTCTTTTTTTAAAACATTGAACGTTAACTTCG
>CANGQE010000110.1 GCA_947455845.1 Rickettsiales bacterium | reverse complement strand
TAATGTTTAGCTTGTTTCACGCAAATCACCCGTCATCGCCTTAGGGCGATGCCACCCTCTTTTTCAAAGAGGGCTTTCCCGTTATTCAATTTCTCGTGTAATCCACCCACCACCCAGAAGGCGAGAATCTTGGTAGATTACGCAGGCTTGTCCCGGTGTGATGGCGCGGGTTAGGGAGTTCATTTCTACGATTGCTTCGCCGTTTTCGATTAGTTTTACAACGGCATTTTCTTCTTCGTGGTTCGAGCGTAGGCGTACTTTGGCGTGGATTTCTTTGGTGAGATCGATGTCGGAAGCCAGCCAGTTTAAATCGCGGATTTTGAATTTGCGGTTTTGTAAGAATTTTTCTTCGCCGACAAAAACAATATTTTCTTTGGGTTCAATTTTTACCACGTAGAGAGGCTCAGGATAAGCGATTCCGATGCCACGGCGTTGGCCTAAAGTGAAATTAATAATTCCAGAATGTTTGCCTAAAACTTTTTTGGTTTCGATGTGAACGAGGTTGCCGTCTTTGAAAGCTGTAGGGCGGTGACGTTTTATTACGGCGGCGTAATCGCCGTTGGGAACGAAGCAAATATCTTGCGAATCAGGTTTGTTGGCAACTTCTAAACCCAGTCTTTCCGCTTCTTTGCGGGTTTGTTCTTTGGTATTTTTGCCTAAAGGAAATCTTAAAAAATCGAGCTGATCTTGAGTGGTGGCAAAGAGAAAATAACTTTGATCTTTGCTGTCATCAAAGGCTTTGTGCATTTGTGACGCACCGTTTTTTCCGACTGCACGATCAACGTAATGACCTGTTGCCAAAGCATCAGCACCAAGGTCGCGCGCTACTTTCATTAAGTCGCGAAATTTTACTGATTGATTGCATTTGATGCAGGGGATTGGCGTTTCGCCTTGTAGGTAGGAGTCAGCAAAATCATCAATCACCGATTCTTTAAAAAGATTTTGGTAATTTAAAATGTAATGGGGGAAGTCAAATTTTTCGGCAACTTTTTTAGCGTCGTAGATATCAGCGCCGGCGCAACAAGCGTTCTTTTTTTTGAGCGCCTCGCCCATGTCGTAAAGTTGCAAAGTAATGCCGATTACATCAAAACCCTGCTCTTTTAAAAGGCAGGCAACAACAGAAGAATCAACGCCGCCAGACATGGCAACGACAACTTTGGTATCTTGGGGAGGTTTATTGAAGCCTAGGGAATTTAACATTTAACATTTAACAATTAACATTTAAAGAAGCGCTTACAAAATCACATGATAATTTGTTAATTGCTAATTGTTAAATATTTATGTCTGACTTCGCTAAACTTACCTTGCCAAATGGCAAAGAAATCATTCTCCCAATTCGTAAAGCTACGATTGGTCAAGATGTGATCGACATCACGCAGCTCTACAAAGAAAGCGGTATGTTTACCTACGATCCCGGCTTTCTTGCTACGGCTTCGTGCGAATCAAAAATTACTTTTATTGATGGTGATCAGGGGATTCTGAGACATGGTGGATATTCAATCGAAGAGCTGGCGAAAAAAAGTGAATATTTAGAAACTGCATATTTGTTGCTGAATCACAACCTTCCAAATGCTGCCGAGTATAAAGATTTCAGAAGTGGTATTATCAGAAATATGCTGGTCCACGAGCAAATCGGCATTCTTTATCGTGGCTTTCCAAGACGCGCTCACCCAATGGCAATCATGGTAGGAGCGGTTGCATCACTTTCAGCTTTCTACCACGACACTATGGATATTCACACTCCCGAAGGACGGATGGATGTGGTTTACAAGATTATTTCTAAAATGCCGACATTGGCGGCAATGGCTTACAAATATTCAATCGGTGAACCGATTATTTATCCGAACAAAGAATATGGTTTTGCGGAAAACTTTTTGCACATGCTTTTTGACAAGCCAAATCACCCACACCGCGTAAGCCCTACCATTGCTAAGGCGATGGAAATGATTTTGGTGTTGCATGCTGATCACGAACAAAATGCTTCAACTTCAACCGTTCGTTTAGCCGGATCATCAGGTGCTAATCCTTTTGCTTGTATCGGAGCGGGAATCTCTTCGCTTTGGGGTCCAGCTCACGGTGGCGCGAATGAAGAAGTTTTAGAAATGTTGCAAGAAATCGGAACTAAAGAGCGTATTCCTGAATTTATTGCCAAGGCTAAAGATAAAAATGATCCGTTCCGCCTAATGGGATTTGGTCACCGAGTTTATAAAAATTACGATCCGCGCGCCGCAGTTTTGAAAAAATCTTGTGATGAAGTTTTAGCTGAGCTTGGAATCAAGGATCCGCTTTTGGATATTGCAATTGAGCTCGAAAAGATTGCTCTTAATGACGAATATTTTGTGTCACGTAAACTCTTCCCTAATGTCGATTTCTACTCAGGAATTATTTACAAAGCCTTGGGAATACCAAGCAACCTATTTACTGTAATTTTTGCAATTGCGCGTTCAGCCGGCTGGATTTCACAATGGAAAGAAATGATTGAAGATCCGGCATTTAAAATTGGCAGACCTCGCCAGCTTTATACAGGTAGTGTTATGCGTGAATATGTTGCGATTGATAAAAGATAAAAATGCTTAACAGACTTTTAAAAAAAGCGGCTATTGATCCAAATAAACTGGTGGCAAAAAAACCGGATGAGAACTTTGTCCCTTACGTTTGCCACTTTGATCCTAACACCATCATTACCAAGAATGGTGAGCTTTTGCAGATCATTAGAATTACCGGATTTAGCAATAACTCTGCGGCGAGAGAGTTGATATCTTTGCGTGAAAGTGTGCGTGATGCTGTTGTTGACAATGTTAAAGATAATAAAGTTGCTTTCTGGTTTAACACTATCCGCCGCAAAAAAGACATTTCACCTCGTGGTGAGTTCAAAGATTTTTTTTCCGAAAAAGTTAATCAATCATGGATTAAGGAAAATAATTGGGATGACCAATTTGTGAATGAGCTTTATATCACAATAATCGTGGAAGGGCTGGATACTTCGATCGTTAATTTGAACGCTTTTATGCGTTCATTTTCTTACATCACTACCAAAACGCTGCATCATAAATTTCTTCAAGAAGCGCATAAAAAATTAACGCAACTATCGACAAAAATTGTTGCTCAAACCGAAGAATATGGTGCTAAGTTACTTGGAATTGCTGAGTGGGATGGGATTTTATATTCTGAGCCAATGCGATTTTTTGGTAAAATTGTCAATCTTTACGAAGAGCGTTACCCGCTTTCGGCCAATGATATTTCTGATGATTTAACCAGTCACAAAATTGCTTTTGGTAACCGTGAGTTAGAAGTGGTTGGTTACAACAATAAAAACTTTGCGGCGATGATGTCTTTGAAAGAATATTTCGAAGTTTCAACTAACCAACTCGAGCGTATTTTACAGCTGCCTTTTGAGTTTATTATTACCCAATCTTTTGATTTTACTTTTTCTAAAAAAGAGATGGAGCCCTATGAATATCAAAATTATATTTTGAAAGTCAGCGGCGATGAAGATTTTAGGCAGCTTAGCGGTGTAGCCCATTTTATTGAAAATAAGCAAGGTTTGGATACCGATTACGGTAAGTTGCAAACTACCATCATGCTAATCAGTAGCACCAGAGAAGAGTTAGAAAAAGATTTAAAAGCAGCTTTTGAACAGTTTAACTCTTTGGGATTTGTGGTGATTCGCGAAGATATTTTTCTAGAGCATTGTTTCTGGTCACAGCTACCTGGTAATTTTCATTATTTACGGCGTCAGAAAGTTATTAATACTAACCGTATTGCCGGCTTTGCCGCTTTGCATAATTTTCCATCAGGACTTATCGCGGGCAATAAGTGGGGTCCGGCGGCGACTGTATTTAGAACAGTTTTGAACACGCCTTATTTCTTTAATTTTCATGATGGTGACTTGGGTCACAGTTTAATTATGGGACCGGAAAACTCCGGTAAAACCGTATTGCTCAATTTTCTGGTTACTCAATCTCGTAGATTTAACGGAAAGTTATTTTATTTCGATTTTAATAATGCTGCCAAATGCCTTATTAAGGCGCTTGGAGGAGATTATTATACTATTTCACATGATGCGTTTGCAGCGGATAATTTTTTAAAAATGAATCCGTTGTCGTTAGTGCAAGGCAATGAAAATCAAAATTTCCTAAATGAATTTTTTGCCAGCCTGACTGCTTTTTCTAAAGATGGTATTTCAGATGATGAGTTGGAATTAATTCCACAAATAGTGGATCGTATTTTTACTTCCCATGCTGATAGTTTCGCTTTAGCTACAGAGGCTTTTAATACTTCAGAAACCGCAAATATTTATGAAAAATTACAAATCTGGAATGATGAAAGATTGGGACACATTTTTGGTTCTGAGGAGGAAATAAGTTGGTCAAACCCAATCATGGCTTTTGATTTGGACGAAATTTTTTCACAAAAACCGATTTTAATTCCCGTCGTCAATTATCTGCTTCATCGTATTGAAAAAGCGCTTGACGGTTCTCCGACAATTATCGTGATGAATGAAGCGTGGCACTTGATTGATAACTTAACTATCGGGCCAAAAATCGGTGATTTTTTGGAAAGAATGAAAAGTAAAAACTGTATCGTGATTTTTACTTCTGAGAATGAAGATAGTATTGGAGAAAGTGAGTTTGTGGCGGAAGTAAAGAAACATTTAGCTACCGAAATCTTTATGCCAAATCCTAATCCACAAGCATATTACAAAAAGCTTTTTGGCTTGAATGATGAGGAGATGGAAATTCTAAGAATGATGCGGGATAATGAAAAACATTTCCTTTTTAAACATGCTGATGACTCGGTGATTGCGACGCTTGATCTGTCAAAAAATATCGAGTTTCTAAAAATATTTTCTGCCGATGAAGTGACTTTAACGGCAATGGAGGAGGTGATTGCTGTAAGTTCTAGTGATTCTGATCCTAATCCTAAGCCGGCAGTTTGGTTGCCACAACTTTTTGAAGTTCTACAAGAATTTGAAAAAGAACGAGTCGCTGAAGAAAAGAAAAGAATACGCGAGGAGAATGCTGAACAGCGTAGGTTGCTGAAAATAAAATTAGAGATGATCTAGAGATCTAGGCATAATTAAAAAAGTGTGGTGCTTTTTTAAGGCATAATTAAAAAAATGGGGGGCTAAAAACCCACTTTTCGCCCCCAGTTTTTCAGCAGAAATTTCACCGCTTTTTTCTTCCGATTTTTATCCAATCCTCGGTGAATTTTTACCCTCTCTTTGATGTGTC
>CANGQE010000109.1 GCA_947455845.1 Rickettsiales bacterium | reverse complement strand
TAAGTAGGTCTCGACTCCGCTCGACCAGCGGACTTGTGGGTTAGAAAGTTAAGACAAACAAATCTGCACAAATTCCTCAACATCAAGACTAGCCTTACCGACCAGTAATCCGCTAACACCATCAATTGCTAAAATTTCTTTAGAATTTTGAGACGTCACCGAGCCACCGTAAAGTAAAAAATATTCTTTAGCGCGATTGGGGAATTTTTCGTTGAAGATTTTTTTGACCAATTTAACAATTTCAGCAATTTGCTCTGTTGTAGGGACTACACCCGTCCCAATCGACCAGATTGGTTCGTAAGCAAGGATTAATCTTTTAAATTCACCTTCTTGCGGAATTGAATTCATGATTTGTTTGTAAACAAATTCCAGATGCTTGCCTTCGTCGCGGGTTTCTTTGCTTTCACCAACACAAATAATCGGAGTTAGCTTTTGTGCTAAAGCAGCTTGGACTTTTTTATTAACGATTTCATTAGTTTCAAAATGCCCCGCTCTTCGCTCTGAATGTCCCAGAATTACATATTCGCAACCCACTTTTTTTAACATTGCGGGACTAACATCACCGGTAAAAGAACCGCTTATTTCAGAGTGACAGTCTTGCGCTCCGATTTTAATCGGGCGCTCGGCCAGAATGATCGCGGTTAATTCTTCAGGAGAAAAGTCTTCGATATTTCTGTTTTCAGACTTCATCACTGCTTCTAGATGCTGTAGGCCATCATCCATTAATTCGCTGTCAATATAATCAAGTAAAATAGTTGGAGGGCAAAGAACCATTTCAATATCTTTGAACTGCTCATATTTGTTGGAAAAGTTTTTAAAAAAACCATCAAGCCAAGTATCAGATTCATCAAAACTGTGATTCATTTTCCAGTTTGCCGCGATGATTTTCATGTTGAATTTGATTAAGATAATAGGTGTTCCAGCTCTTTACCAAAGACTTGGTAGCGCCATCCAAAAACAATTTTATTAAAATTATCTTTTTCACAAATCGTTCTTTTGAGGTCAGAGCTGGTGATTAAAAACTGTTCTTGAAAATTTTCTTTAACCGCAATTTCGCTGATTAATTTTTTCGCTTCCTGAAAAAGATTTTTCTGCCTTGAGGTCATGGCGAATCTTTTTTCTTCTTTCTCATCTTCCAAAATAGTTTTATCAAAAAATTCTTCTTTTTCCTCAAGAACTTTTTTTATTTCGGCAATCATGGCACTGCTTAAACCGCGATCAAATTTTTGATTTTCAACAATCCTCTCAATTGCCTCATCTCTTAAAAAATGCTGGCGCGGAACGTCAACTCTTCTGGCTTGCAACTCACGCCATAAAATTAAATCTTTGATCTGGCAAATTTGCTTAGAGCTTTTACCGCGAAAAGAAAAATTTCTACTCAAAGCCTCGTCCGGTCTAAATAAACTCTTATTCACGAAAGTTTTTATTTCTTCTAAGTACCAATCAAGACGGTTTTTTTGCTCTAAAATTTCAAAACAATTTTGGTAAATTTCTTCTAAAAAAAATACATCTAAAAGCGCGTATTCTATTTGCTTTGGAGTTAACGGACGCGCTTGCCAATCACTTCTTTGCTGTCCTTTATCCAAACTAGTTTGGAAAAAATTTTCCACTAAGCCGGAATAACCAATATTAAAACCAAGACCGCAAAAATTAGCCATCACTTGAGTATCAGCAATTCCTTGGGGAAGTAAGTTAGACTTGCGATGAAAAATCTGTAAATCTTGCGCTGAAGAATGGAGAATTTTGGTAATTTTGGGATCAGTGATTGCGGCGAATAACTCGCTTAAATCTAAGTCTGACAGACAATCAATAATGAAAGATTCTTTTTGCTGGGCCGAGTTTTTAACCGCAATTTGGACGATGGACAAAACCGGATAATAAGTAGTTTCACGGGTGAATTCAGTATCCACCGCAACCAACTTAGCCTTCTTTATCAGATCGACAACCCGCTCTAATTTAGCCTGAGAATTAATATAAAAATTATTTTTACTCATACTGTAGTTGCGGTTCCAACATTATAGAATGGAGTTTGACCATTTAATGGTGAAAGATTTGGCTTAGAGGGAGAATTACTTGGAATTCTTTGTTGTGCTAGCTCCAAAAGATATTTGGTATCCTCTGCTTTTAACGCAGCTTCTAAATATTGACATTTTTTCTCCTCATTCATGAGATCACCATTGTTATCTCTCTCTCTTTTCCTTATTCCTAAAGCATCTGCAGATTTAAAAACAAATTCTCTATTGACTTTTTTGCCCTGCTTTTCCCGTAAATCTTCTTGTTCACTTGGTGATTTTGACCCATATTCCCTCATCATCAAAACACAGTCACGACTAATGGCTGTTTTAAATCTGGCATTATCAGGAATTGTTAACATTTTTAACAAAGCCTCTTCGCTCAATTCACGATCGTAAACACGATCTGATAAATTCTTCGTAGTACCATTCTCATCTTTCATCGGTAATTTACCAAACTTTGCTATTATCTCATCAACATTATTATTAACATGTTGCACTAAATCCTCATCCTTCTTGTTACTTTCAAGACCTTCTAAAAACATGACTCGACCTACAAGATTTTTTCTAGTATCCGCATCAGAAGCCTCTAAAAGTTTAATAACATCAAATGATGAATTTAATTTTCCTGTTTTCAGCAGATCTGTCATTGATCTTACAACATCAACATCTTTGCCACCCTTGTCTTTTTCCTTAACTTTAAGCCCCAAACCGGCAAATATTTCCTCGAAAATATTGGGATCAACTTTAGCAGCTTCCGCAACATAACGCGCAGTTTCCGCATCAAGATTAGCTTCTTGTAAACCAGCAAATCTTTTTTCGGAAAAAGCTTTTATCCTCTTTACAAATCCAAGATTTTTTGGCTTAAGAGCATCGGCCTCACTGATACCGCGATCATCATCTTTCTCCCTGCCAGTTTCTCTTTCTTTCTGAAATCTTTTAATTTCTTCATCTAAAGTTTTTTCCTGCTCATTAATAAATTCTCGCGTTTTTTTGTGATGAGCTAATTCCGTATCGAATCTAAAAAATGAATTTACCGCCGCGATACCAACAAAAACCAGCGGCGCACCACTCAATGGTGCCAATTCTGCCATGCCAGATTGGAATATATTGCTATCAAGTGCGTAATCAACCACATCAAGAAGGTCGCTAACGATGGGAGTTTTATCCAAAACTATTTCAATTCCTTGATCAAGACGGGCAAATTTTGCAATTTTACCAAAGGGTCCAAGAACGTCACTTGTAGTCATGGAAGCAATCCCTTCACTCAAACTGGTGTGAGCATCAAAAATTGGACCTATGAGTTCCATCAAAGGATCAAGATAGTTAAACAATTGACCGGCAACTGAAAAAGCACCAAGTGGAGTAACCAATAAAAATACCTGTAAAACTCGATATTTCCACATTTCATCTTCGGTATTCACCTTATCTTGCAAACCATTCAACATTTTCTTATTGAGCTCTTGGATTTTCTTATTGAAGTCATCCATCTCTTCTTTGGTCGCGGTAGATTCATTCTTAATCTCATCAGCAATAATTGTCTGCATCTTGGCGAAAACCGCTTGATCCATGATATCATCACTTCCTTCTAAGGTATCATTTATCGCCTTTAAAACTCTGGTATGAGCACCACCATCGCGAGAACTACTTCCCATTGACCATGCCATTTGGGCCAATAGAGCACTTCTTTTTTGTAGGTAATTGCGGTGACGATTATCATCCGCAGCTTTGGATTTATGAATTATACCTTTACCAGCCCAATTGACAGTTTGATGTACCAAATCGCCAACTTTTTCGACCACGTTACTGATTACGTGCTTTATTGGATCTCTAACTCCCAGCTTTTTTTTCTGTGCCTCAGTTAAAAGATCACCAACACCGGTTTCTAAAAAATTTTGTAATCTGGCACTATTAACCTTAATCTCGTCTAAAGTCCTAACCTCAGTATCGAACACAATGTTACGATAATCCTTTGGCGGCATCCTTGTGTGAATAATAGGAGTATCTCTGTTCTGAACCGCCAAAATTTGTTCTTCACTGCCACCCCTCCAACTTGTAGAATTGTTGCCAACTCCATCACCATAATCAGCAGCAAAATTTAACCCTTGCGCATTCTCTAACCCAGCAGCTGCACCAAGAATCCCATATCCGAATACAGTATTGTTATCAGAACCATATCTATTATTCCTTGCTCTCCATCTACCATGCTCTTCCAGTGGAATTCTACTTTCCACTTGAGAAACGAAATCTCCAACATTCATCTCACCGGGGCTTAGCTCATATTTTCTGATTTCATATTTTTGCCGCGACACATTGTTAAGACTTCTGAGAGTGGATCTACGCTCATCAAAAATTTCTTCCAAGTTACTCAGACGCCTATCAAAATTTGCAGGATCTTTGACCGCCAGCATAAATACCTTCTCTTCCAGAGAATTAATACGATCCGCCTTATACAGCTCACCAACTTTTTTATCTGCAAAAAGCTTTTTAACTTTTTTTGCACATTGCGCCAATTTAGCACCAGAACTCGGCGTAATTTTTAAACTTTCCTGAGTATTTTGCGCATACTCAAGAAGCGCCTTTTCAACTTTTCCGTCAGAATTTAGAATATCTGGCATAGTTTAATTATTTGATTTAGGTTTTTTTTACCAAACTAACTGCTGACCCAAGACTATTGCAAGTTTTTTCATAATTTATCTACCTCACTCCTTGACATTGAAGTCATGCAAAATAAATTCCGTCTTAGAATCATCGTGTCATTTCTTCATAAACTCAAATTTCTAATAATATTGCGAGGTTGCAATGCTTAAAAAATTACTCACCCTATCTGCTGTTCTTTTAATAATCTCTTGCCAAAGCAAAACCAAACACGACGAAGCTAAAACTGAAGAAGATAAAATGTCAGAAACAGTTATTGAAGATAAAGGTTCTTACCAAACTCTGGATGAGCAACAAGCTGCAGCCATGAACCAACAAACTCAAACTCAAATTCAAGAAATTGAAGTTCAAGATCGCGTCCTTTTTGGTTACGACTCTTCTGAGTTAACTGACGAAAGCAAAAAAATTCTCGACACTCAAGTTGCTTGGTTAAAAAGCGACCCATCAATTAAAATCACCGTTGAAGGCCATTGTGACGAACGAGGAACTCGTGAATATAACATTGCCCTTGGTGAAAAAAGAGCTAACTCAGCTAAAAATTATCTAGTTGCAAATGGTGTTGACGAATCTCGTGTCAAAACC
>CANGQE010000108.1 GCA_947455845.1 Rickettsiales bacterium | reverse complement strand
TAAACTCAGATACCTCTCAAGTAATAGGTTCTCCTTCGGCAGAAGTTAGCGCGCCTCCAGCAACATTTCCAGCACCTGCTGCAGCAAGTCCAAGATCGGAAACCAGCATCGATCCGGAAAGAATGGATCGTATGATTGTAAAATTATCAACAATTCCTGTCAGGGAAGGAGAGATTGACGATCCCAGTTACAGAATTAACACCATTACCCGCAGTACCAGAGATGTTCTTGAAAACCTTTATTATTTTGATAATAAGTCTGCGGCGCAGTTAATCGGTTTAATTAATTGTACTTTTCAAGGTGATACCAGTGTTTTTACGAATAATATTTTGTCCAACAGAGCTGAGTACAGTTTATTAGAGCAACATGTGGCCAACGGTAATATTGGTCATATTCTAGGTCTCGCTAGACCAGAGGGGAGAGATATTAGCGCTCTCGATTTAGGTGACAGAATTTATTTATTTGGTCATTCTTTAAAAGAATTGCTGAGTGACAATCAATGGCAAGAAACATCAGGAACCCGTCTTACTGCAGGAGAGCTTGAGCAAGCTCAGCGATCTATTGATGAAGGTGTAGAATATGTAGCCAATCCCACTATCTACAGAAATTTTATCTCTTGTTTGAGATCGCCTCAAGGTCGGGAGCTTATTGCCCCAGTTTTAAATTCTATTAATTCTGTCAGAGATTCTATTAATTATGCCAGAGAAAACCCTGGAACTGCGGCGTTTAGTTTGTTATCCGTCGGAACTTCAATTGCATGGGGAGTTCAGGAAGGGTTTCCGGTTCATCCTGAAGTAAGAGGAGAGGGTGAGTTTGTGAATGATCTGGCGCTCGGAATGGCTAATTGTGCGGCATTGGCAGGGCTTGTAGATTCAGGATTGATATTTGCCGGTGAAGTAAGGCGAGCTCTGGCGGGAGAAAATCCTTTAGGAAGAAGAATGGTTCAGCTAGGATCTGTAGCGCTGGGTGCATATTTAGCTAATCGAGATAATGAGGGAGCTATTGGTGCTGAAGAATCCTTTGAAATGTTTGGAGCAGCTGTAGCAGGCATATCAGCAGTTGTGGCTCTTGATGGATTTTCCAGTAGAGCCAGACCGGTAATTAATTCTGGATTTGACCAATTTTCCCAATTGGTCTCAAATTCCTTTCGTAATTGGTTTCCAACTAACAACGTAGAAGGAGCAGAAGCTCAAGCTGTAGTTGAAAATGATATTGAGCTGGGCAGGGTTTAGGTTCGTCAATTAACAATTAACAGTTAGCAATTAACATTTGGAGCGTAAACAAATGTTAATTGTTTCGGGGTCTATTTTGTGTAATTTTTGAGAGTAGGGCGTATCTGGCTTTAAGCCTTGATATGATTGATCAAAACACATTTTGTTCCAATTTCCACAGCCTGTGGAAATTCATTTTCCTTTAAGAAGATTTCTTCAAAAAATACTCCAAAGCCACCTTCGCCACCTCTTTTTGAGCTTCTTTTTTTGACTTCCCTTCAGCACTAAATTCCAAATCTTGATGTAGAATTTTCACAGTTGAAACAAAGAGCGGTGCGTGATCTGAGCCACCCGATTTTACTGTTGAATATTGTGGTAATTGTTTGGATTCCAACTGGGCAAATTCTTGTAATTCGGAAACCGGATCTTTCGGAGGAGTAACATCTTCCTGCAAAAGATCTTGCCAAAATCGCACAATAAATTCTGCAGCGGCGTGGTAATCTGAATCAAGATAAATCGCGCCTACCAAGGCTTCGAGAGCATTTTCTAAATTGCGTTTATTAGTTTGTCCGCCCAGATTTTTTTCACCGCGGCTAATTTGCAAAACTGTTTCTAAACCAATTTGTAAGGCAATTTGGGACAGGGTTTCGCCCGACACTAAAGAGGCTTGGCGCTTAGAAAGATCACCTTCCATCTCTTGCGGATATTTCTTCATTAAAAAATCAGCAATCACCAAAGACAAAACTTTGTCGCCTAAAAATTCCAGACGTTGGTAATTTGGTTTATTCTTGTTTTCCTTAGAAAGGCTTGGATGCGTCAGAGCTTGTTCTAGCAATTTTTCATTATTGAAATTGTAAGAAATTCTGTCGCAGAAATTTGTAAAAATTTGATTCATTAGTTAACTGATCTGAAAAGTCGGTTAAAGCGAATTGAGTTAGGCCAGTTCCAAATTTGCCAAGAGGGTTTGGAATTTGAAAAGAAAATTACCGTAGCGCGTCCAACCAAATTTTCTTTGGGAACGTATCCTACTTGAGTCAGGAAGCGGCTATCTTGCGAATTGTCACGATTGTCGCCCATCATGAAATAATGGTCTTGTGGCACTTCGTAAATTCCGGTATTATCTTGAGGTGTGCTAGGCGTTTGGTCTAAAATTTCCACAACTTTTCCTTCTGGTAAAGTTTCTAAAAATTGTTTTATTTCAGTTTTAATTTCATCGCCAATGTCGGCAAAAACTCCGTCAGAAATTTTTTCAACTGCCACTTCATTAATAAAAAGAATGCCATCGCGCATTTGAATTTTGTCTCCCGGAAGGCCAATGATTCTTTTCACGTAATTAATGCTAGGAGTGGATGGTAAGCGGAACACCGCAACATCGCCGCGTCTTGGTGCGCTTTCCCAAATTCTTCCTTCAAATAAATCGAGTCCGAAAGGAAAGGAATAACGACTGTAACCGTAAGAATATTTAGCGACGAAAATGTAATCGCCGATTAGCAAATTTGGCTTCATTGAGCTGGAAGGAATGTGGAACGGTTCAAAGAAAAATGAACGCACAATTCCGGCGCAGAGTAGAGCGATGAAGAGAGTTTTAAAAAAGCCGGCTTCTTTTTTTTGAGGTTGTTGTTCGTTTGTCATTTTGTTGTTTTGATTAAAAGAACGAATGCGCGACGCGGTGGACCCCGCACTTGGCACGCGGGGTCCACCGCGTCGCGCGGTAAATTTTATTGTTTGATTAAATTTCTTCCATCCATCTCAGCCGGTTGCTCAATCCCCATCAAAGCTAAAACCGTTGGCGCAATGTCATTCAAAGCTCCATTCTCAAGATCTAGCTCCGCAACATCCCGACCAATCAAAATAAAAGGAACAGGATTAGTTGTGTGCGCTGTGTGAGGCTGATGATTTTCGTCAACTAAACATTCAATATTGCCGTGGTCTGCCGAAATTAGCATTACGCCATTTTTCTCTAAAATAATTTTTTCGAGCAAACCGAGTTGATTATCAATCGCCTCACAAGCAGCAATTGACGGATCAAGCATACCACTGTGTCCGACCATGTCAGGGTTGGCGTAATTCACGATTATGAAATCGAATTTTTCTGAGGCAATTGCAGCGCGTAATTTCTCACCAATTTCATTGGCCGACATTTCCGGTTTTAAATCGTAAGTAGCAACTGCCGGAGATTTTACTAAAATTCTGCTCTCTCCTTGCAACTCTTTTTCAACGCCGCAAGAAAAGAAAAAAGTTACGTGAGCATATTTTTCAGTTTCGGCGATGCGCAATTGCGTAAGGCCGCGCTGCGATAAAATTTCCGGTAAAGAATTTCTCACCGTAATTGACGGAAATAAAATTTGGTAAAATTTATTTAATTTTTCGGAATATTCGGTGAGGGCAAGAGCGTTAGAAAATTTTACATTTTCAAAAAGTTTCTCTGAAATTTCGCGGGCACGATCGGCGCGGAAGTTGCAGAAGAGTAGGGCATCGCCTTCTTCAAGGCCTTGATAATTTTCAATGGTGCAAGGTTTTACAAATTCGTCATTTACGTTATTTTCGTAAGAGTTTTTCACGGCAGAAATTGCGTCAGAAAATCTGGGGCCTTCGGCAGAAATTATTGCTTTGGTTGCCAGTTCAACTCGATCCCAATTCTGATCGCGATCCATGGCGTAGTAACGTCCGGAAATGGTGGCAATTTTAATATTCTTTGCCGCTTCTAAATAAATCAGAGCACTTTTTTGGGCAACATCGCGGCCGTCTAAAAAGGCGTGAAGTAAAACTTTTACACCATTTTTGGCTAAAAATTCAGCTAGAAAAATAATGTGATCAATGTGGGAATGCACGCCGCCATCAGAGAGCAAGCCCATTAAGTGACAGGTTTTTTGTGAAATTTTTAAATCGGTAATCAACTTTTGTAAGTCAGAATTTTTTTCTAAATCACCCTTGGTAATTGCATTGTTAATGCGGGGTAAATCTTGGAAGATTACACGCCCTGCGCCAATCGTCATGTGCCCAACTTCAGAATTGCCCATTTGGCCTTCAGGTAAGCCAACGGCGAGTCCTGAAGTTTCTAATTGCGAATGCGGGTAGGATTTAAAAAAGCGGTCGTAATTTGGAGTATTTGCTAGCGCAATTGCATTGTGAGAATCGCCTGCATCACCAATGCCCCAGCCGTCTAAAATGCACAGCAAGATTGGTTTGTTAGTTTTTTTATTAATCATGTTTTGCTTGATTTTGTAATGGATCGTGAGTCTCTTAGAATTTATCAGTTAACAATTATCAATTAACAGTTGGTGGCTTGAGTAAATGTTAATTGTTAAGTGTTAATTGTTAACTAAAGTTATCCCCAATTGTAAATGACTGAACTTATCGGCTACACCGCTGCTTTTTTAACTACTGCAAGTTTCTTGCCGCAAGCAATTAAAACCATTAAAACGCGCGACACTTCGGGCATTTCTTTTGCGATGTATTTGATGTTTGTGGTTGGAGTGGGCTTTTGGCTGGCCTACGGGGTGTTGTTGGGAAATTGGGTGATTATAATTGCCAATATTATTACCTTGATTTTATCAGGGGTGGTGTTGGTGATGAAAATTTTTAATTGTAAGCGGGAGAACAGTTAACATTTATTCAAGTCATCAAATGTTAATTGATAATTGCTAACTGTTAATTCCCCTACAAACCCCAATTATCTAATTCCTCAATAGCAATCTCGCGCTTCTCTCCCGTTTTACGATCCTTAATTTCAACTTTTCCAGCTGCTGCTGACTTCGGTCCAACAATAATTTGCGTTGGAATTCCGATCAAATCGGCAATTGAGAATTTCTGTCCCAAGCTAGCCTTGGTGTCGTCGTAAATAACATCAACTCCGGCAGAGGCAAATTTTCGGTAAAGGTCCTCACAAACTTTGTCGCACAGATCGTCGCCTGAGCGTACATTAATTAAAGCAATCTGGAATGGAGCAATTTCTTTCGGCCAAACAATTCCATTAGCATCGTGATTTGCTTCAATTGCTGCCGCTACCACTCGTGAAGCACCAATTCCGTAAGAGCCCATATTCGGATAAATTTTCTCGCCACTTGGTCCCATTACACTGGCTTCCAAAGCTTTAGAATATTTTAAGCCAAAGTTAAAAATGTGACCTACTTCAATACC
>CANGQE010000107.1 GCA_947455845.1 Rickettsiales bacterium | reverse complement strand
CGATAAACCAATCGGATTTTCTTCCGCCAAAGCTGTAGCAATAGTTAAAAGAATCACCGGAGCTAAAAAAGTCGGGCATGGTGGAACTCTTGATCCATTCGCTTCAGGCATACTTCCAATCGCAATAAATAAAGCGACTAAGACCAGTGAGCATTTAATGAATGCACGCAAAAAATACTCTTTCAAGATTAGTTGGGGTGAGTTTCGAGATACTGATGATGTAGAAGGTAAAGTTACTGAAACCAGCGCGGTCAGACCCACAAATGCTGAAATAATTTCCGCCCTACCATTTTTTATTGGCAAAATAAAACAAGTTCCTTCGCGCTTTTCTGCCATCAGAATAAATGGAAAACATGCTTACGAGTTGGCGCGCCAAGATATCGAATTCGAAATGCCGTCACGCGAAGTGCAGATTTTTTCAATCAAATTAATTTCGAATTCCGCTGAATTTGCCGAGTTTGAAGTTGAATGTTCTAAGGGAACCTACATTCGCACAATATCTCGTGATATTTGTAAAAAAGTCGGAGCCTGTGGTTACGTTTCAACTCTGACGCGACTCAGGGTTGGAAAATTTCTCTATGAAAAAAGAATTTCGCTTGACGTCTTAAAACTGGTAGCTACTTATGGCGGCTGTTTTTTGGATGGCTCGCTGCTTACGTTGCAGGATGTCCTAGAGTAGTCAACCCAAGCTGGATGATCTCGATAGCTCTTTAACATAAGTGATCAAGCTAAAAATCAGAAGCAAAAAGTCGTCTCGCTTCGAACTTCTAGGTTTTAAATTTTTTTTTAAACGCACGTACATCTGGTACGCTTACCTTTAAAAAAAAATCTAAAACCCAGAATTCCGAAGCAATACTCGTTTTGTACAAGTAGTTTCTCAACATCGCTTGGGCCTTGCTCAAGTTTAATTCTAACCATTTTAAAAAAATGTCTCTTCTTACTAAATCAAAAAAAGAAATCGTTACAGCGTTCGCTATAAACACTAAAGATACCGGTTCAGTTGAAGTACAATGTGCCGTTATTACTAGCCAAGTTAACAGCCTAACTGAGCATTTGAAAATCCACAAAAAAGATTTCTCTTCAAGAAGAGGTTTATTGATTTTGGTTGGAAGAAGAAGAAGACTTCTTGATTACCTAAAAGCCGGATCAGTTGAGCGTTATGAAAATCTGATCAAAAAATTAGAGATCAGAAAATAGCATCAAAATACAAACCCGAACTCCCAAAATTTAAATAATAAAAAGCTGAAAATATGTTCAATGTTGTAAAAAAAGAAATTAACTGGAATGGAAAAATTCTATCCTTAGAAACTGGCAAGATCGCTCGCCAAGCCAGTGGATCAGTTGTAGCAAAATATGGTAATACTACAATTCTTTGCGCCGTTACAGTTGCAAGCAAAGCTGCTGAAAATGCAGACTTCTTCCCTCTAACAGTTCATTACATCGAAAAATCTTATGCTGCCGGAAAAATTCCAGGTGGATTTTTCAAGCGCGAAACTAAACCTTCTGACGCTGCTACCCTAACTTCTCGTTTGATTGATCGTCCAATCAGACCACTATTCCCATCTAACTTCTACAATGAAGTTAACGTAGTTTGTACCGTACTTTCTTACGATCCTTCAAGCACTCCCGACATCTTGGCACTAATTGCTGCCTCAGCTGCTCTAGCAATTTCTGAAGCTCCTTTAACTGAGCCAGTTGCTGGTGCTAGAGTTGGATATGTTGATGGTGAATTCATCCTAAATCCAAGCAATGAAGATGTTAAAAAAGGTCGTTTAGATCTAGTTGTTGCCGGAACTGAAAGTTCAGTTCTAATGATTGAATCTGAAGCTAAAGAACTTTCAGAAGCTGAAATGTTAGCTGCTTTAGATTTCGGTCACAAAGCTTTCCAACCAGTGATCGAAATGATCAAAGAGTTCAAAGCTGAAGCTGGTAAAAAGAAAATCGAAGTTGCTCAAGTTGATGATTCTAAGCTTAAACAAGAAATCACTGATTTCATCGCTGAACGCTTAATCAACGCTTACAAAAAACAAGAAAAACAAGCTCGTGTTGCTGATCTTGACGCAATTGCAGCTGACGTTAAAGCTAAATTCGTTAATGAAGAAGCTGGAATTACTGCCAATAAAATCAAATCTGTATTCAAAGTTCTTTCTCAAGAAATCGTGCGTAACGATGTTTTGAAAAATGGCATTAGAATTGATGGTCGTAAAACTGATCAAGTTAGACAAATCGCTATTGAAACTGGTTTCTTACCACAAGTTCATGGTTGCGCCCTTTTCACTCGTGGCGAAACTCAAGCTTTGGTTGTCGCAACTCTTGGTTCAAATAAAGATGAGCAATTAATCGAAAATCTTGACCCAGGCATGTCAAAAGAGTCTTTCATGCTTCATTACAACTTCCCTCCATACTCAGTTGGTGAAACTGGACAGTTGAAACCACCTGGACGTCGTGAAATCGGTCACGGTAAATTGGCTTGGCGCGCGCTAAACCCAGTATTTCCGGGTGCTGCTGAAAACTTTTCTTACACAACTCGTATTGTTTCAGAAATCACTGAATCAAACGGTTCATCTTCAATGGCTACAGTTTGCGGCGCTTCTCTTGCATTAATGGATGCCGGCGTTCCAATCAAAGCTCCAGTTTCTGGAATCGCGATGGGCCTTATTAAAGAAGGTTCTAACTACGTGATCCTTTCTGACATCTTAGGTGATGAAGATCATTTAGGTGACATGGATTTCAAAGTAGCGGGTAGCAGAAATGGTATCACTTCTTTGCAAATGGACATCAAGATCAACGGCATCACTGCTGACATCATGGAAAAAGCTCTTGAACAAGCCAACGCTGGTAGACTTCATATCCTAGCTATCATGGAAGAAGCTATGCCATCAGCTAGAACTGAGCTTAACGGGAATGTTCCGAAAGTTGAAATCATGACTATCCCACAAAAGAAAATCCGTGAAGTTATCGGATCTCGTGGTGCGGTAATTAAAGAAATCTGTGCTGTTTCTGGTGCAGTGGTTGACATCGAAGATACTGGTGTAATCAAAATTTCTTCAAGCAGCGGCGAGTCGATCAAGAAAGCCATTGCTATGATTCACGAAATCACTTTCGAGCCTGAAATCGGCGACATCTACGAAGGACCAGTTGTAAAAGTTATTGATGCCGGCGCTTTCGTTAGCATTTCTAACAATCGCGATGGTTTCATTCATATTTCTGAACTTGCTGAATATCGTGTTGATTTCGTTGAAGACGTAATCAATGAAGGCGATATCGTTAAAGTTAAAGTTATCGGTTTTGACAAAAAAGGTCGTCCGAAATTGAGCTACCGTTGTGTAGATCAAAAGACGGGCGAAGATATTTCTGACCGTATCCCGAACAAGCCACAAATGGTTGACGAAAGAGAATCAGGTGGTCGTGATGACCGTCGTGGTGGAGATCGTGACAGACGTGGTGGTGATCGTGATGATCGTCGTGGAGGCGGAAGCAGAGACCGTGATGATCGCGGTGGCGACAGACGTGGTGGCGGTGATCGCGACCGTGGTGATGATCGTCGCAGCAGCGGAAGCAGAGATCGTGATGACAATAATAGAGACGACAGAGATGGTGGCGTTAAAAAACGTCGCGGATTCTTTGGTTAGTTTTTACTAACTTCGGTTATTCGGGGGCGAGCCTTTTTGGCTCGTCCCCTTTTTTTTAAATAAATTTAAATGAAAGTTTTTACCGCGTGGACTGGACCCTGTCGTGAAGACGGAGTGACAAGTTTTAAGTTGGAGTGCTAGCTCTCTCCATTGTTCCTTCGGGCACTCCGTGTCAACCCGTCTTCACGACGGGGTCCAGTCCATGCGGTAAATCATCAATACTAATCTTATGCCAATCGCTCAAAACAAACTAGAACAACTCCTCCAAGAAAATTTCCCTGAAGCCCAAATCGAAGTAACCGCTTTAGTTGCCGACGACAACCATTACAGCGTAAAAATTATTGATAAAATTTTTACTGGTAAAACAAGAGTTGAGCAGCATAAAATGGTTAACACTGCTCTAAAAGAAATTCTTGGCGATGTGCTTCATGCCATGCAACTAAAGACATCTGGGAATTAAGAAGTAAGAATTTAGAATTAAGAATTGTCACAAGCGGCAAGATCGAATTCTAGTTTTTACTAATTCCCAATTCTTACTTCCTAATTCTTACTTCCTAATTCTCATGACCAATATTTTAGAAAAAATTCAAGAAACCATTTCTACAAATGACGTAGTACTTTACATGAAAGGCACCAAAGACTTTCCACAATGTGGATTTTCTGCTGCTGTTTCTCACGTGCTTAAAACCATCGGTGTTGATTTTGCTGATGTTGATGTTTTGCGTGATGCAGAAATTAGACAAGGTATTAAAGATTTTTCTGACTGGCCGACGATCCCACAGCTTTACGTTAAGGGTGAATTTATTGGCGGATGTGACATCGTAAAAGAAATGTTTCAGTCGGGTGAGTTACAGGAATTGTTGAAAGAAAAAGGTGTAATCTAGTTCGACCCCGTCGTGAAGACGGGGTAACACGTAGTGCCCGTAGGAACAAGTTAAGAGCTAGAGTACAAACCTCTCACATTGTCACCCCGTCTTCACGACGGGGTTCAGTTCGCGCGGTGATAATTTAATTTTACCTTTAAAATCCCCAACCATGTCTGACCTCGCAATCGAAATTTCCAACCTTAATAAAGTCTATAAAAAGTCTAAAAAATCTCCTGAGAAAGTAGCTCTCAAATCGATTAATCTACAAATTAAGAAAGGCTCATTTTTCGGTCTCCTCGGCCCAAATGGCGCAGGTAAATCAACCATCATCAATATTCTTGCCGGTCTAGTTAATAAAACTTCAGGACAAGTAAAAATCGGCGGCCTCGACATTGATCAAAATCAACAATTAGCCAAATTTAAAATTGGTATCGTACCCCAAGAATTAGTCATCGACCCGTTTTTTAACGTGCGCGAAACTTTAGAAATTTACGCCGGTTATTATGGAATAAGAAAATCAGAACGCCGTACCGATGAAATTATTGCAGCGCTTGGTCTAACCGACAAAGCTAACTCCACGCCACGCAGCCTTTCCGGCGGAATGCGTCGTCGTCTTTTAGTAGCGAAAGCCTTGGTTCACAATCCAGAAATTTTAGTTTTAGATGAGCCAACAGCGGGGGTTGATGTTGAATTGCGCAACCAGCTTTGGAATTATGTAAAAAAATTAAACGCCTCTGGAACCACGATTTTGCTGACTACGCATTATCTTGAAGAGGCGGAAGAGTTGTGTGATGAATTGGCAATTATTAATCATGGGCAGGTGATTGCCTGTGATCGCAAAGAAAATTTAATG
>CANGQE010000106.1 GCA_947455845.1 Rickettsiales bacterium | reverse complement strand
GACATTAGTTGGGATCAATCTGAATATCTGCGAGATCTTTATGAAAGGGGATATGTGGATGAGCATGATAACGAGATGGATTATACACCCGCAAATATGCAGGCTAAATTTCTGGAGATTGAAAGTCTGACTGAAAGTCATCAGATTAATGCCTTTAATCTTGGTCTCATGCTAGAACAGGCGGAAGAGATTTCTGAAAGCCAATATGATTACCTTCGCGCTGTTTATGATAATGAAGATGGGGGTATCGAGCCTGAACGAATGCAAGATCGTTATGAGGAAATCTCTGATCTAAAACTGCCTCATCAAATTAACGCTTATGCGATGGGGCTTTCGCTGGAGCAATCAGAAATAATTTCGGAATATCAGTTTGAATATCTTAACAATTTTCGTGAAGCAAATGGAGCAGTGACGGCACTAGAACTACAAGAAAAATATGGTTCTATTCAAAATCTAACTCAAGAGCATCAAATTAAGGCTGTAAATATTGGATTAACTCCTGCGCAAGCACAAAATATTCCTGTCCACACTACTAATTATCTTTTTGGTATTTTTAATAAAGGAGTGGAAGAGCAAACACCCGTCGCTCCAACCGCAATGCAGCAAATTTTTGAACAAATCTCCAACCTTCAAGGCCATCAACAAGCAGCTTTTAACCGCGGATTAGATCACCAAGTCGCGGCTAATATTTCTTTTGGGCAATATCAGCAAATCAATAATATTAAAAGCCAATATCTGGCTCTACCTAGGGGCAGAGAATCTATAAAGGAAACTGATCGCAGATTTTTCCAATATGCCTACCAAAACTTTTTGCGAGTACCCATTGCAGATGTGCCATCTGCTGCTGTGGCTGTAAATGAGGCAGGAAGATTAAGGGAGTGTGAGGCTTCTACGGAAGAAGATAAACAAAGTAAAAAATCAAGAAGGGATGATGGTGGTAGGAGTTAATCTCCAAGGTTGGAACAAGCCCTCTTTGCAAAAGAGGGAGGGAGTCGCGATAGCGGCGGAAGGGTGATTTAAAAAATGCTAATTTCTAAAGTTAAAAGGGGCCAAGCTACTTTAAGAAGAAAGTAGCTTGGCCCCTTTTTTAATTAAAACTCAAATACTTCCCCAAACTTGGGTGCTGCAAATTCTAAATCGGTTAAACCTAATTCCTGTATCTCTTGAGGAGTTTGAGTTACACCGAAACTAGGATTGATGGGTTTTAAATTTAGTGGGGTTTGGGTTGATGTGTGATTGGTGACGGGCAAGAGCGCCTCGTCAAAAGGGGCGTATTTTTTGGTGATTTCTTTGAAGTTGGAAGCTAGGCCATTGTCGCCGGCGAAGTAGATTTTAAAGTCGGGAGCAATGATGGCAAAAGATCCCCACAAGGTTTTATTGTAGCTAAAGCGTGATCTTTGCGATTGATTGGGTGCCGTTAAAAAAACAAAGCTGACATCACTTGGTAAAGTCATTTTCTGATTCCAATCTAGTTCAAAACAGCGTAGGTCAAGGTTTTGTACTTGATTGAGATAGTAGCAATTTCCTAGGCCGGCAACAAAAGTTGGGTTAAATTTTTGCTTTAGTTGTTTAATAGTGGGGATGTCCATGTGGTAGTAGGAGCTTTGACTTATCAAAACAAAATCGATTTTAGGTAAATCGTTAAAAGCAATTGCCGGATCTTTAGGGCGCTTAGGAATTAATAATGGTAGGGCAATCGGACCGACATAAGATGACCAAATCGGATCAGTTAAAATATTGAGATTAGGTAGTTGGATAAGAAATGTTGAATGCCCGACGAAAGTAACGCGGGCTTTTTTAACTGGGGTTGCGGCGTTGAATTTTTGAGGGATAGTTTCTTCTTTGGTGTCGTCGCTCCAACTATCGTGGGCCGGTAGGTAGCTATTATGTAAGGAAATGAATTTCTCGCCGTCAAAATGATCGGACTTGGCACCGTTGTAGTAAGGTTTGGAGGTAGTGCAGCTGGTTATTACGAGGAGGATTAGGAGGAGTCTCATGTTGCAAGTTTGAGGTGGGGAATTTTTATTTTAGAGGTTGTTTTGTACCGTGGAGACTGGACCCCGTCGTGAAGACGGGGTCCAGTCTCCACGGTATTAATTAATTTATTTCTTCAATCTCGCCACAATCTTCTCACAAGCCACATCTGAAGTAATTCCAAAATGCTTAAATAAATCCTCAGCCTTACCGGAAGCACCGAAACTATTCATTCCAATAAAAATTCCGTTAGCACCGATAAATTGATGCCAGCCTTGAGAAATTCCAGCTTCAATCGCAACTTTCAAAACATTTTCTCCACCCAAAATCTGCTTTTTGTAAGCATCACTTTGTTGATTGAAAAGTTCGAAACTCGGCATTGAAACCACGCGGGCGTTGATTTTATGAGCTTGTAATTTTTCTTTGGTTTCAACAGCGAGCGAAACTTCTGATCCTGTAGCAAGAATTACCACGTCAGGATTTTCAGCTTCAGAAATCACGTAAGCACCCAATGCACAAGAATTCTGATTCTTGATTACGCTGTGCAAAAACGGCAAATTCTGACGAGTCAAAATCATGGCTGACGGAGTTTCTTTGCAGCTTAAAGCTTGCTCAAAACATTCAATCACTTCTAAAGCGTCAGCTGGGCGGAAGACATTTAAATTAGGAATTCCACGCAACATTGCCAAATGTTCAATTGGTTGATGGGTCGGGCCATCTTCGCCCAGACCAATAGAGTCGTGGGTAAAAATGTAAATCACTTGTTGTTGCATTAAAGCAGCAAGTCGAATTGCCGGTTTCATGTAGTCGGAGAAGACCAAGAAAGTTCCGCCGTAAGGAATGAATTTTCCGTGCAAGGCAATACCATTCATCACCGCGCCCATGGCGTGTTCGCGTACACCGTAATGCAAATAACGCTCGCCAAAATTATCTTTAGAGATTGCTTTAGTGTGAGCGGTTTTGGTTAAAACTGATTCAGTTAAATCAGCAGAGCCACCGATTAGTTCGGGTAATTCCGCAGTTAAAAGTTCAAGAGCAATTTGCGAAGATTTACGCGTAGCTAATTTTGGTTTTTCGGCAAAAAGTTTTTCTTTGAAGGCTTGAATTTTTTGAGCAAAATCTTTTGGTAATTCTTTGTTGGAAATGCGTTTTAATTCAGCAGCTTTATCGGCATCAAGTTGAGCAAATTTTACTTCCCAATCTTTAAAAATTTGATCTGATTTTTTAGCGGCTTTGGACCATTCATCTTTTAAATTTTGAGGAATTTCAAAAGCAGCGTGAGGCCAGTTTAAATTTTGGCGAGACTTAATAGTTTCTTCAGCACCAAGAGGTGAGCCGTGAGCTTTTTCTGAACCGGCTTTGCTAGGAGATCCAAAACCAATGGTGGTTTTGCAATCAATCATTACTGGTCGGTCAGAATTTTGAGCGTCATTTAAAGCGGCTCTGATCTGGTCAAAATTATGACCGTCAATTTGAATTACTCTCCAACCGCAGGCTTCAAAACGCATCTGCATATTTTCAGAAGTGGTAATTGAAGTTTTGCCGTCGATTGAAATTGAGTTATTGTCCCAAAGCAGCACAAGTTTATTTAATTGCAAATGTCCGGCG
Source organism: Rickettsiales bacterium (assembly GCA_947455845.1). Classification (GTDB taxonomy): domain Bacteria; phylum Pseudomonadota; class Alphaproteobacteria; order Rickettsiales; family UBA1997; genus UBA2645. The sequence continues at coordinate 1,772 of CANGQE010000106.1, read as the reverse complement.
AGAGAAATTGCTTCTTGGGAAATTCCTTCCATCAAACATCCATCTCCGGCGATGCAGTAAGTTTTGTGATTGATTAGATTGTCACCGATACGAGCGGCTTGCATTCTTTCGGAAATTGCCATTCCAACGGCGTTAGCAATACCTTGTCCAAGTGGTCCGGTAGTAGTTTCGATTCCTTCTAAATGACCGTATTCAGGGTGACCGGCACATTTAGCGCCAAGTTGACGGAAATTCTTTAAATCTTCGATTGTGATGTCTTGGTAATCAGTTAGATAAAGCAAAGAGTAGAGCAGCATCGAGCCATGTCCGGCAGATAAAATGAAGCGGTCACGATCTAACCAGTGAGGTTGCTTAGGATTAAACTTTAAAAATTCAGTAAAGAGAATAGTGGCAACATCAGCCATTCCCATCGGCATACCGGGATGTCCGGAATTAGCGCTTTCAACGCCATCAATTGATAAAAAGCGAATACAGTTTGCTAGTTCGGATGTTAGGTTGGCTTGAGTCATTTTTTGAGAAAAAAAGGCGGCCGCTATTAATTAAATAGATCCTGAAACAAGTTCAGGATCTACTTAAAATAACCAGCTACGAAATAATGAAGAAATGTTTGGTTGCTTTTTTTGCAAGCGGGGCGAAATTAAGCACAGTTTTGCGATAAAGCAACTTACAATTTCCTCATCAAAATTTCCCAAACATGGCAAAGAGAATTATTCAAAAAATTAGACATTCTGAAGGCGGATATTTCCCACTTTTCAGATTACTTCCAAATTTGGTTACTCTCACCAGTCTATGCATTGCTTTAACGGCAATTCGTTACTCGGTTCAGGGTGATTTCTACATGGCCTCGGCATGTTTGCTTTTCGCAGGATTTATGGATGGCGTTGATGGAAGGTTGGCGCGCTTTTTAAATTCTAGTAGTGACTTTGGAGCTCAACTTGATTCCTTAGTTGATTTTGTGAATTTTGGCGTGGTACCGGGATTTGTAATTTATTCTTGGATTAATTATTACGGCACCATTCCCGGATTAGACTGGGCTTTAGTACTATTCTTTGCGGTTTGCGGCGCAATCAGATTGGCCCGCTTTAATGTGGATTTAGGTAAGGAAGAGAAAAATCCACTTTTGGAAAAATATTTTTTTAAAGGAATACCGGCTCCAGTCGGAGCAGCAATGGCAATGTTACCAATGGTTTTAACTTACGAATTCGGCAAAGGTTTTTACTCAAATACAGTAGTGGTTATTAATTACATGGCGGTATTAGCGGTTTTAATGGCTAGTCGTGTACCGACAATTTCAATCAAAAAAATCCCGATCAGAAATGATTCCCGCTACATTACTTTGATAATTTTAGGTTCAATCATCATTGGACTTTTGGTTGAGCCTTGGCTTGCTTTAGCGGTTATCGGAGTTACTTACGCTTTGTCAATTCCTGTCACAATTTGCTACTACGTAAAAATTGAACTTGCGTCGCGCAGCAATCACATAAAATAATTTATGAAGAAAAAAATTCTGATTCTTAATGGTCCGAATCTCAATCTTTTGCATCGCAGAGATAAGTCAATTTATGGCGAATCTTCGTTGGCTACTATTGAGAATGATTGCAGAAAATTGGCTAATGATTTGGGTGTGGCAATTGACCTGAAGCAGTCAAATAGCGAAGGTGAATTAGTAAATATCATCCAAGAAGCAATCGACAATTTTGACGGTATTATCATTAATGCTGCTGCTTACACTCACACTTCTGTAGCTATTCGTGATGCTTTAGAAATGTTTG
>CANGQE010000105.1 GCA_947455845.1 Rickettsiales bacterium | reverse complement strand
TATCTAGTGCATTTACAGGGCCATTTCCTTCGGCAACTGACAATGTGGTTTTATTGCCGATTTTGATTTTAATAGTGGCTTCGGCAATGGTTACAACTCTGCCTTTAGCATCAAATTTGCGTTCGTCTAAAACACGAAATCCAACTAGATCAAAAAAATTAGGAACCACCGAAAGTGATTTTTTAGCCAGAATTTCAAAGCTGGCATCTGCGGCATCGTAAGCGTAGCCTCTAGCTTCAAGGTCTTTGATCTGATTCACTAAATTTGCCACCTGACTCACTTTTAATTCGTCACGTAAATCAATGCCGATTTCTTTTAAGCGGGCAATGACATTAGAGCGTCCTGCCTGATCAGAAATCATGATTTGGCGCTGATTGCCAACTTTTTCCGGCTCAATATGTTCGTAAGATTTAGCATTTTTGGCAACCGCCGAAACATGAAGCCCGCCTTTGTGAGCAAAGGCATATTTGCCAACGTAAGGGGCAAATTTGTCGCGTTCCTTATTGAGTAAATCATCAAGAAAATTGGAAGTGCGTACCAAATTTTTTAATTCCTTTTCAGCAATGCCAACGTCAAAACCCATCTTCAAAAACAAAGTTGGAATGATGCTGATTAAATTAGCGTTGCCGCATCTTTCACCAAGTCCATTAATGGTTCCCTGAACTTGACGCGCTCCGGCCTCAACGGCGGCAATAGAGTTGGCGACAGCGTTGCCCGTATCATTGTGGCAATGGATGCCGAGATTTTCTCCCGGAATATGTTTAGTAACTTCTTTGACAATTTTGGCAATTTCGCTCGGCAAAGATCCGCCATTAGTGTCACAAAGCACAACCCATCTGGCTCCGGCCTCGAAGGCAGTTTTAGCGGCTTTGATAGCAAATTTTGGATTAGCTTTGTAGCCATCAAAAAAATGCTCGGCGTCAAACATAGCTTCTTTTTTCTTTTTGACGATGTGTTTGATTGAATCGGCAATCATTTCCAAATTTTCTTTTTCGGAAATATGTAGCGCGTGCTCAAGATGAAAATCCCAAGTTTTGCCGACGATGCAAACTGACTTAACATTGGCGTTAACCAAGGCATTTAAACCGGCGTCATTAGCAGCAGAAACACCATTACGGCGGGTCATTCCGAAAGCGGAAAATTGGGATTTTTTTAATTTTGGTAAATCAAGAAAAAACTCGTCATCTGTAGGATTTGCGCCGGGCCAACCGCCTTCGATGTAATCTATTCCAAGACCATCTAAAACGCGGGCAATTTCAATTTTATCCTGTGTACTAAAATTTACGGTACTGGTTTGAGCTCCGTCGCGGAGGGTTGAATCGTAAAGGTAAACGCGAGGTTTTGAGGATTTATCAGTTATCATTTAGCAATTATCATTTGGAATTAGCATCAACATCGAACAACTGTTAATTGTTAACTGCTAATTGTTAAATCAGAAATATCGTCATCCCAAGTGCCGCAAACAATGCTGACGCACCCCAAAATGTCTTAACTACTTTTTTCTCGCCCCATCCTAATTTCTCAAAATGATGGTGCAAAGGGGCCATTAGGAAAATTCTTTTTTTGCGCAATTTGTAAGATCCAACTTGCAGAATCACTGAAACAGCTTCGGCAACAAATAAAATTGAAATCACAAAAAACACAAATTCTTGTTTAATGATGATGGCGATTAAGCCAAGAACTGAGCCGATTGCCAAGCTTCCAACATCGCCCATGAAAATTTTGGCGGGCTTTAAGTTAAAGGTTAAAAAGGCTAGAATCGCTCCGATTAAAGCGAGGCAGAAAAAAATTAATTCGGCAGAATTTTCAATGTGGGGAACAAAAAATCTTTTGGCTAAATCGTGATCGGAGGCTACGAAAATCAAAGAAACTAAGCAAAGTAAGCTAATGATTGCCGGTACTGAAACTAGACCATCTAAGCCGTCGGTTAAGTTAACCGCGTTGGAAGTTCCGACAATTACTACATTAACAAACAAAACGTAGATTATGATGCCTAGAGCTACCCAGTGTCCGTGACCGAAGGGCAAGAAAACTCTATTTTTAAAATGAGCTCCGTCAATACTGCCCAACCACAAAAAGGCGGCACCGATAATGGTAAATTGAATGATGAGTTTGAAGCTGCCACGAAAGCCTTTGGTGTTTTTGTAAAGCACTTTCATCAAGTCGTCAGTAAGTCCGATCAATGAAAAAGCGACGAAAACAAAAACCGCAACCCAAATGTAGGAATTGCTTAAATCAAGAAAGAGTAAGGTTGAAAGTAGAGTTGCAAGCACAATAAAAATTCCACCCATTGTCGGAGTTTTTTTCTTGGCATGATGAGTGGCGGGGCCGTCAGAGCGGATTGGTTGGAATAGTTGTTTTTGGTGGATGAATTTAATGTATTTTTTAGTGCTAAAAAAACCGACCACGTAAGAGGAGGCAAGGCAAAATAAAGATTTAATCCAGATATTTTGCAGAAAAACTAGACTAGTGAGCACTGGTTTTATTGGTTAATTTTTCGATTATTTTTTCCATCTTTAAACCGCGTGAACCTTTGACGTAAAGAATGTCGCCATCTTGCAGGAGATCTTCAATTACAAGGCTTGCCGAAGATGAATCTAAAAAAGTTTTGTAGGAAGTTTTTGGTAATTTTTTTGCCATTCCGGTCATTTTTTCACCAACTAAAATAGCGAAATCAATGTGAAATGTTGTGAGATAATCCGCAATCTCTTCGTGTAATTCAACTGATTTCTCGCCTAGTTCCAACATGTCACCAAGGGCGGCAACGATACGTTTTTTGCCAAGAGCTGATTTTAACTCGGCAGCATATTCAAGACCGGCGGCAATGGAGAGTAAGCTGGCATTGTAGCTGTCGTCGATTACGGTGATGGTTTTTTGGTTGAAAGTAACGTCAAAAGCTTTGCCGCGACCGGCGGGGTTTTCTAGTTTTGTAAGTTGAGCGAGACCAGTTTGAGGGTTGTTGGTGCAAAGGTTTAAGCAAGCTGCGACGATTACTGAATTGTAGATTGCAGCTTTGTTGGAGGTGGAGATCTGGTAGGAAATAGATTTAGCTTCTCGGATTCTAAGCAAAACTTCTGAATTATTAACATCCTTAATCAGCGATTTTTCTAAACAAAAATCACTTTCTGAATTCTTGCCAAAACTCAAAATTTCAACTCCTAGAATCTCAGCGCGCTTTCTTAAAAACTCAAAATGACGATTGTCGCGATTAATCAAAGCCACGCCGCCTTTTTCCAATCCGAAAAAAATTTCTGATTTTGCCAATGCAATTTCTTCTTCGTCTTTAAAAAACTCAATGTGGGCTGGGCCAACATTGGTAATGATTGCTAGATGAGGTCTTGCAAGGCGTGTAAGCGGATCAATTTCATTTAAATGATTCATTCCCATTTCGAAAATTCCGAACTGACAATCAGCGGCAAAGTTACACAGTGAGAGTGGGAGGCCGATGTGGTTGTTAAGATTACCGTAAGTAGCAAAAGTTTTGCCGTAAGCTTCGAAAGTCAGTTTCAACATTTCTTTAGTGCTGGTTTTGCCAACGCTTCCGGTAATGCCGATTATTTTGGCAGGGCTTCTGTGGCGGGAAAATTCTGCAAGTTTGTAGAGGGCTTTGAAGGTGTCTTTGACTAAAAGGAAGTCGGTTGATTTAACTTTTTCTAAAGCTGATTTATCCTGAACTAGTAAGGCGGTGCATCCATTGGTGACGGCTTGTTCTAAAAAATCGTGAGCATCATTTTTTTCGCCTTTAAGGGCGAGGAACAAACCGCTTTTTGGGGTTTTGCGACTGTCAATTACTACCTCGTCAATGGCGAGATTGTCGGAAAGTTGGTGCTCAAGTAGTTCGCCTTCCAAGGCTGAAAGTAATTCGTGTTTAGTCCAGAGTGTCATTTTGTAGTTTTGTATTTGTGTCACGGTGGACCCCGCGTACCAAGTGCGGGGTCTATCTTTAGAAACCTAAAGAAGATAATTCTTTTTCGTCAAATCTCGCGCCAAATTTTTGAATAATTTTTGAAGCAATTAAATTTCCCAAATGTGCTGATTTTTCTAAATCAAAATCATTTACTAACCCATGCAAAAACCCAGCAGCAAAAGCATCGCCGGCACCAGTAGTATCCACTAATTTCTCAATTTTTTCAGCGCCGGATAAAAAAGATTTTCCTTCAAAAAATACTTCGCAACCTTGGTCATTTTTAGTGACAATTGCAATTAGTTTTTTGTTTTTAGAAAATAGTTCAGGCAAGTTTGGTGCAATCTCTAAAGCTTCGGCTTCATTGGCAAAAAGAATGTCGAGATCATTTTGAATTAATTGTAAAAAATCTTTTTTGTGACGGGAAACACAGAAAGAATCTGAAAGTGAAAAAGCTACTTTTACACCATTTTTCTTAGCGTAAAAAATGGCTTTTTTTAGCGCTGAAATTGTGGCTGGAGCATCCCACAAATATCCTTCCAGATACAAGATTGACATGTCTTTAAAGGCTTTTTCGTCAATATCATCTTCGGTAATTTCTGAGGCGCAACCTAGAAAAGTACACATGGTTCTGCTGGCGTCAGGCGTGACTAAAATAAAAGATTTAGCCGAGGGTTTGTGGTGATTTTTATCGCTGATAAATTGGGTGCCGGTCTTTTCGATTTCGCTAATAAATTTTTTACCGAAATCATCATTGCCGACTTTGCCGATGAAGGAGGCTTTGCATCCAAGTTGAGCAAGAGCTGCAATAGAATTGCCTGCTGAGCCACCAGAGGTAACTTTTTCTGCATTTAATTCGGATAATTTGGCTGCAATATCTTCGTCTATTAAGGACATTGAGTTTTTGATTAAGTTGTGTTTTTCCAAAAAGGAGTCATCAACTTTGCATAAAATATCAACAATAGCATTGCCGATTCCGAGGATTTTTTTTGTCATTTTTGTTTTAGTTTGTTGTTGTGAATAGATCCTGAAACAATTTCAGGATGACGACTAAGGAAATACTAGAGTTACTGTCATCCTGAACTTGTTTCAGGATCTATTCAATAATTCCAATTACTACTTAACCACGATCTTAAAAAACTTCTTCTTCCCCACCGACAAATCAAATTCGCCGATTTCTTTAACCGAATAGTGAACGTCTAAAACAGCCTCACCATTGACCTTAACCGCTTTACCCTCAATCAATTTCTTAGCCGCACCTTTTGATTCCGCAGCGCCAACTTCAAAAATAATGTCGGTAAGTTTTTTACTTTTTTCTTCACCGAGTGAAATTTCCTTTTCTTCAAAAGCACCGGAATTTTTAGAAATAAAAATCTCCCGCGCCTTTTGTAAAACTTCACCCGCAACCTTTTCACCGTGGCAAATTTTTGTCGCCTCAAAGGCTAAAATTTCTTTGGCCT
>CANGQE010000104.1 GCA_947455845.1 Rickettsiales bacterium | reverse complement strand
TTAGATGCTGAGTTTGCAAGCTACGAAACCGAAAGTGTTGAAGAAATTTATGATCCCTTAGAAAAATATAATCGTAAAATTTTTGTCTTTAATGATTATTTTGACCGTTACTTCCTTGAATATATTGCTAAATTTTACCGTAAAGAAGTTCCACCGTCAGCTCGTTACTCGATTAGAAATTTTTTAATTAATTTATCCTTGCCCATTTCATCCTTTAACTCATTGCTTCAAGGTAAGACTGATAACAGTTTAGCAACTATTTCAACTTTCTTGATTAACTCCACCATTGGAGTTTTGGGTTTATTCGACGTTGCCGGAGAAAGAAGTATTCGATATAAATTAGAAGATTTCGGACAAACTTTGGGACATTACGGAGTTAAGTCGGGAGCCTATCTGGTTCTACCATTTCTCGGCCCCAGCTCTTCCCGTGATTTTACCGGATTGCTTACAGATAAGGCCGTAAATCCAATTGAATTTAACGCTTTAGAAATTGGCGGTAAAACAAACTTGATTGAAGCTAATTATCGTTTAGCCTTAGCTGCAGCTGCCGGAATTGATACCAGAGAAAGTCTAATTAACATTATTGACGACATCAGGGAAGATTCTTTCGACCCTTATGCCACCATCAGAAGCGCTTATTCCCAAAAACGTCTCTCTGACGTTAAAAATTAAAATATTTTATGAAAAATTTTTTCGCGATACTTTGTGCTACTTTTATGATCTCCACTAGCTTTGCTCAAGAGGTTGACAAAGCTAAAGCCGCTCAAGAATTTGTAGAAAGTGTTGGCAATAAAATCATCAAAGTTGCTGGTGAAAAAGCTTCTGAAGCAAAAAAAAGAGATAAAATTATTGCCATTATTGATGATTCAATTGATTCCGACTGGATTGCCCGCTTTGTTTTAGGAAAGAATTACAAAACCTCTACCCTTGAACAACAGAAACGCTTTACCGGCCTTTATCGCCAATTCATGATTAATACTTACGGCCCAAAATTCAAAAACTACAACGGTCGCAAATTCACCGTTAATGAAGTGGTTGAGCGTAATGGATTTTACATTGCCAAAGCTGAATTTCTTCCTAGAGATTCTAACGTTGCCATTCTAGTTGATTTTAGAGTTAAGGAGCGCAATGCCAAATTGGTAATTTTGGATTTTATTGTTGAGGGTGTGAGTTTGGTTGAAACCCAAAGATCCGAATTCAATTCCGCCATCTCACAAAATGGCATGGATAAATTTATGGATGATTTAGAAGAAAGGGTGAAGAAGTTAAAAACTGGGAATAACTAGAAGTTATCAGTTAACAATTATCAATTAACAGTTGGTGGTTGAACAAATGTTAATTGATAATTGTTAACTGAAAAATAACTCGATAACCCAAATATGTCCAAAGATACTCGAGACACCTCAACGCCAAATCTGGCGGCAATTCTAGCCAAAGCCGGCGAAACTAAGTTAACCCTTGAAGCCGAGTTGAACTCTCTAAAAAGAGACTTGGGAGTTGGTGACAATAATATCGCAATCTTAGAGTTAAGTAGAAAACTTGCTGCACTCGCCGCTACTCCAAATCCTGAAGCAGCGCTTGATGAAGCGATGAAAAGCTCTTTAGCAGAATTAAATAAAGTCAGTACTGCCGCTGCCGAATTAGAAACAAATCACAATAAAACTCCCGAAGAAGCGCAAGAGTTGTTAAAAAATTTAGCCCGTGGGCAAGACATATTTTGCATCTCGATGAAAATGGTGCAGATAGCGCAAGTACAGCTGGTGATTGATCACTGTGAGGTAATGCAAAATGAGCAAGATCAAACTAAAATCCCCCGTTACGCCTCATCTTTAAAAGCTAATTTAGACCGCATTGACGCAATGCCGTCAACATCGCAATTTGAGAATCAAAATTCCGAAATCTCAAGATTAGTTGGTATTCACGCCTTAGCTACCACGCTTGTAAAACCAGCCTTGGACTCTGATGGAAAACCATCCAAAACCAGCGCCGCCCATGACAGCATCAAAGCAGTTGATAGCATGGCAGGGCAGATTTCTAAGGCTTTTAGAGAAAATCTTCAGAAATTTAGCAACTTCATTTCGAGATCTCCACAAGCTGCAGAAAATTCTAACCCCTCTAACACCATCTCCCAAATTTCTCAAACTGCTCGTGATGAAATTGTAAAATATAGCAACCGGCTTGAGAATGACCAATCTGGTGATCAAGCTAGAATTGCCGCAGATCAAGCAGCCCTTAAAGCTAAACTTGAAGTTGCTGAGAAAACACTGGAAGAAAAGAAGAAACCCAAACCATTTTTCAAAAAATTTCTCACCGCAATCACCGGCGGAAGGTACAAAGGTGGAGCCAAGGAAGATGTTCGGGAAGATGAAAGACGCGTCTCAAAACTAAAAGAATATATTAGCCACAATGAAAAATTATCTAATCTAGGACAACAAAAATACGATGCTGAAATATTGATTGAAAATTTTGACGAATTTAAAAATACCGTCTTAACGCCGCGCGAAGAAGTTAACCTAAAAAACTTCACTAAACTTGCCCGATCTTACGTTGAAGCTAAACAAATCGACAAGGTGGTTATTCAGGCAATATCTGAACAAAATCTTGCCTTCGAGCAAAAATCCGCCCAAGAATCAAGCTTCTCCGACCTGATTACCAAATCTTTTCAAGCCAGTTTTTACAAAGCTAATTTAATTAAAGATGGTGAAGTAATCGCTAAAGCAACCACTGCCGATAATGCCATTTTTCTGGCTCAATCTGTAGTTAGCCAAATTTCAATTCCCGGAGTGCAACAAGGGCTTAACGGCTTTTTGGCGATTGCCCAATATGCCAATCAAAGCAAGCAGGCAGCGGCTAATCAAAATGTCGCCGATTTTGCTAAGTTAGACAAAAAAGGTAATACTCAAATTCAAGCAACTGCTGAAGATGAAAGTTTGCGCGATCAGATCGTGGGCAAAATAGCAAAAAATTTGTACGAACTCTATTCAGTTAAAACTGATGGCGCTTCTCCTCTGGATAATCTTTCCGAAAAAGGCGTGAAGAAATTTGCCGGTGCCATTGTTGAGCAAGTAGTTGAGCAAATTAGTAATTTTAGACTTCCTCCCAAAACTGAATTTCCCCGCTTAAATAAGGAAGAAATTGTAAATTCCCAAGCATACCGCGACGGCATCCTCGCCAATTACGGCGTTGATTTGAATGAATATGCCAACAACCCTAAAAGCCTTAATAACTCTAGTTACAAAGGTAATGAGAAAGATGGTACCATCGGTAAAGCCAATGAAATAGAGCGTCTAATGTATGTCGAGTTCATGGCTAAGCAATTAACTAACTTGGCGATTCAGGGTCAGAATCAGGGCAAAGCCTCAGTAAAAATCGTCGGTCTTGTCGGTAAGATTCAGTTTGAATCCGATGATTTGGCTAATCCTGAAGAAAGTAGAAAATTTAATGTTCAGGGCCTGATTAAAAAAGTTGGAATTGTTACTGAAGATGGCCGGCGTTTTGTTTCAGATGCCCGAGCAAAAGATTTAACCCACTTCGATGGCGAAACTAAATATGGTTTTAGAAAAGCCACTGAAGATGAGGAGAAACTAGCTCGAAACGGTGCTATTGCAGGCTATAAATTAGCAGGTGCGGCACTAACTCCCAAAGAATCATTTTTAAAATTTCTTGCTCCTGAAGATTTTAAGAATGGTCAAGATTACGAAAATAGAGCCCAATTAGTTGAAAGGTTTTTACAAGATTTCAGCAAAGCCAAAACTAAAGATCAAAATTTAGAGCTCCGCGATTTTCTTAAGAAAGATGGCCTGATTGCCAATATCGGATCAGCGACTTTTGGCATTAAAGATACTGCGCGTCTAAGATTTGACGCCATTGCTGGTGAGTTGAAAGAAGTTGTAGATTCTGAAGCAAAAACTCCTGTTATTCCGGCGGTAATAAATTTAGTTACCGACAAAGTACCACAAAAAATCGATTCCAGAAAAAGGCCAATATTTGTCGAAAGAACTGCGGAAGAATTAGCTAAGTTAGAGCAGTTCTCTGAAATCTACGAAAGAAAACACTTTGATACAAATGTAGTAAAAGCTCGTAGCACTAATGTTGTAGATACAGTCAGCGCCGACCTTTATGCCACATTTGCTGTGGCCTCTGATGCTATTAGTAAATTTTTACCCAAATCAAAATCTTCTGAATCTGAAGATTTTTCCGATCAGGCTGAACAGCTGGCGCAATCTTTTAAAAAACAGGCTGCTGCGCTAAAAGCAAAAAATTCTAGCGCCGCTACAAATTTTGAATCCAAAGCACTAGCAATTCAGCAATTTGAAAATGATTCCAACAGTAAAAATGATGCTTACGAAAATGACAAAAAGGAGTTGGTAAATATCTTAAAAATACATTCCGACTTTTTAAAACCGCAGACGTTAGAGCCTTTCTTAAAGTTAAAGCCACCCTCAAAAAATCCTGAAGCGGCAGCATTAACTGACTTCGTAGAAAAATATCACGCCAAGGTCATGGATGGAGCCAGTAAAGATGATTTACTTAACTTCGCTGCTAATAATTCACCCGTTAATGATCAACATCCCGAAGTTAAAGCCATGGCTTCCGATCTTGCAATATCCTACAGCGAAGCTTTGATTGCAAAAATGCTCTCGCGAAAGACAGTTGCCCAAGCGGCTGTAGCAATGGTTGGCGAAATAAAAAAAGATCTGACCCCACAACAACAAAAAGCCCAAGATACATTTGACGAAGCAACAAAGAAAGCTGCCGCCTTACTAAAAAATTCCGATTTAAAAAAACCGAAAAATATTGATGGAGCCGAAATAGCCCAAGATATTCTTGAGAGCTACTCCTCTTGGAAAAAGAAGAATCCAAAAGCCGATGCCAAGGCTTTCTTTAAAAGCGATGAATCACCCATCGATAATGGCCAGAAACCTAAAAACATCTTTGGATTTGGAAAGGCGGATCCTGAAAGAATTCACTTCAACAAAGAGCTAAAGTCGCCTTTGCTAGAATTGCTAAAATCTTTTGACAAAATGTCTGAACTAGGAATTGCCCCAAAATTTGAAAAACCGGTTGAGGCTAGAAAAGAAGTAAGGCACGAAAATATTGTGAGCAAGATTTTACAAGAAGGACCGCATCATGTTGCGCAATATTCCGACCATGAAAGAGGGGCTTAGTTAACAGTTAGCAATTATCAAAGCTTAGACGCGAGAATGAGGCCTTGCTTTCAATCATTGGATCATTGGTTGCCGAGTCAAAACTTGGGAAAAAAAGCGCTAAGAAAAAAGCGATCATGAAGCATTTTTCTTCATCTGTTCAAGGTGGTGGCGACCTTGGCAGAAAGTCCGTTGCCGGCAAATCTGCCGTCACGGCGCAAAT
>CANGQE010000103.1 GCA_947455845.1 Rickettsiales bacterium | reverse complement strand
TGATCCAAAAAAATTAGAAAAATCCTTCAAAAAACACGGTCTAAAATGGCCACAAGAAATTGATGCCAATTGGCAATCAGCTTGGCAGCGTGAGGTTTTGGAAGAGACGGGAGTTGATCTGGATCAATTTCCTCAAAAAATAATTTTAGATTTTAAGTTCAATCATACTTTGATGATTGGTGCTGAGCGCGACCGCCTTACTAATATTGATGGAAAGTTTTGCGCGATGTTGGGAGTTTTGGATGAAGCCCCAGAAACTACGCCCGACCATGAAACAGAAGAGTTGAAATGGATCGCGATTGATGAAATTAATTTTGCTGCGGAACAAAAAAATTATTTTGCCTGCGAAAAGCAAGTTAATCTTTACACGGTGACATTGATTGAAGAAGCTTTGTTTGAGTTGATTTGTGGAGAGATTAAGAGACTTTCTAAGTTTAAGAATCCGTTTAATGGACAAGAGATTGCGAGGTTTAATACACCGCAGAATCTGCAGGGGTTTTTACTTGAAAGGTTGAGAGCGTTACAGATCTTGAAACAAGTTCAGGATGAAGATGGTGGTAGTGATGACAGTGAGTGTCAACACCTCCCGCGCTGTCATCCTGAACTTGTTTCAGGATCTATTCACGACCACGATCTCAATGAAATTACCACCTTCCTCTCTTGGCAATTCGGCGAAATGCAAATAGGTGAAAATCTTACTGGAAAAAATAGCAACAAGCTTTACAAAACCAATATTGTAATTTCTGAATTTCTCGCATCAAGAAACCTCTCCTCAAAAGCTGACTTCACAGCTCTAAATAATTTAATTAAAAACATAAAATGACTAACTTTTACAAAGGTAAAAAAGTTTTAGTAACGGGCGGAACTGGTCTAATCGGGCGTCCACTAGTTGATCTTCTAGTAAAGGCCGGAGCTGACGTTACAATCGCATCTCTTGATGAACCTTCACGCGCTCCAAAAGGAATTAAATTTGTAAAAGTTGATCTACGTGAACTTTCTTCTTGTTTAGAAGTTTGCAAGGGCCAAGAAATTGTTTTCCAACTTGCTGGCATTAAAGGCTCGCCAAAAATGTGCGCTGAAAAACCGGCCAGCTTCATGGTTCCAACCGTAATGTTTAGTTTCAACATGATGGAAGCCGCCCGCAGAAGCGGTGTGGAAAGATTTTTATTTACTTCATCAGTTGGTGTTTACTCACCGGCTGAAGTTTTTTTTGAAGATGATGTTTGGAAAACTTTCCCATCTCCAAATGACCGTTTCGCCGGTTGGGCCAAACGTTTGTCTGAGTTACAAGCCGAAGCTTACAAAATTGAACACGGTTGGGATAAAATCTCAATCGTCCGCCCTGCCAATGTTTACGGGCCTTTCGACAATTTCGACCCTGCTAATGCAATGGTAATTCCATCATTAATTAACCGCGCTACTAGTGGCGAAAATCCACTTACAGTTTGGGGCGATGGCTCACCAATCCGTGATTTCATTCACTCAAAAGACGTTGCTCGCGGCATGATGCTTGCAGTTGAAAAAGGCATTAATGAGCCAATCAACTTGGGAAGTGGCACTGGTGTTACAATTAAAGAAGTTGCTGAAGCAGTTGCTAGAAACGTGCCTACGGGTGCCGTTCCAATTGTTTGGGATTCAGAAAAACCAGCCGGCGACAAGAAACGCCTAATGGATATGACCCGCGCTAAATCTTACGGCTTTGAATGCGAAGTTTCTTTGGAAGATGGAATTAAGGAAACTATTGAGTGGTATTTAAACAACAAAGACCAAGTTAATAACCGCTACAATGCTTTTACTGAAAAAACATCAAACAGCTAAATCCGGAGAATAAATGTCAGATAAATTGTTTCAGGAATATCAGGAAAAAGGCTACGTGGTAATTGACGATTTTTTGCCAGAAGCAGAAGCCAACAGACTTAATGCTTTGTACGTTGCCCAGAAAGAATGGGAAATAATCGACCAAACTCGCGAAAGACATTACCAACATGTCTTCGCTACCAAGTCAGAATTTTTACCCAAAGGTGATGAGTCTTACATGGCGCGCTTCGGGCGCTCACGCGATTTGGAAAAGTCGGAAGTAGTGAACGAAATTTACACAAACTACTTCATACCCGAATTAAAAAAATATTCCCAAACCGATTTAAAAGCCTTCGACATTCGCTGCTACAATCTAAACCAAGGCGACTTCTACCGCGCCCACATCGACGATTACGCCGGTTCAATTGGATGCGTTTATTACTTAAATAAAAAATGGATTTGGGATTGGGGTGGCTTGCTTCACGTCACCTCTTTTGATGGTGATGCTAACGACATTAACACCATTTTTCCGAAATTTAATAGGGCGGTTTTGCTGGATCACAAAAAGTTTAAGTTTCCTCATTTTGTAAGTGCCGTAAGCAGCTTTGCTAAAGAGCCGCGCTTTTCAATTGTTTCATTTAACGGCTAAATAATGCTTTTATCAATTCACCTAAATAGCAATCGTCCGCAAAATCTTAAAGATCTAGTCAAGAATATTGAAGATACTGCATCACAGCCCGCAGAAATTGAGGTTATTGTCAATATTGATGATGGTGATGATGAATGTAAGAAAGCCTTAGAAAGCCTTCAAAGAACCTCATCTGTAAAGATAAAATTCTTACAAACTAATCTCATTAAATCCTTTAAGGACGTTTGGAAACCCTACAACGAAATTTTAAAACTCACTGACAGCACCTCATATTTTGTTACTCTTTTTAGCGATGAATTCCGCTTTAAAACCCAGCAGTGGGATAAAATTTTAAAAGAATATATTAGCTATTACGAAGATGATATTTTTCGCATTAGGCTTTCCCGCTACCGATTCCGCAATTACTCAGACTCATGGGAATGCATGTTCGCGCCTGATAGCTTGGCAATTTATACAAAAAAATGGATGGATATTGTTGGTCAGTGGTGCCCTTGTACCGGACCGGATAGTTGGCAGCAATTAGTTTCATTTTATCTCACCAATTCAAGAAAGTTTGATCACATTCAATATATTAGAGATGTGGCTGATAGTTTTATTGAATTTGACGGAGAGGGGGCCAGCGCAGGTCTTGTAGGTTTGAAAGCAAGACAAAGGATCAAAGATAATGTCGATTTATGGTTTGAAGAAACTTCTTCTCATGCGGCACAAGAAAAGGCCAATTACGCTGCAGCTATGTTGCAAACTGGCATTATTTTGCATGAATCTAATGACGAAAGAAATATTACTAGTAACTTTCTTCCCAATCGCAGACCACCTGTTTTTGGTCAAAAAAAAGTTTCAGAAATAAGTTTTAAAAATAATGAAGAAGAAAAAAGAATAGATTTTTTTTACCAAGAAAATTTGATTTATAAAATTAGTTACAAGATCAATAAATTGCAGGTTTTTTTAATCAGAAATTTCAGAAAAATTAATTACCCTTTCTACGCTGGCGGCGGAGAAGAGGTTTTTAGAAAAAACATAGTCAATGCAATTTACACCTATTACCGCATCCGAAAATATGGTGATTTTGGTTACAAAGAATTTGTAAAAATTCAGCAACCAAAATTACTTCAGAAATACGATTTAAAAATAATTCGGACTACCACTAAAGCACTAATTGTAACTTTAAAACTCTGCAGAATCCTACTACTTAAAATCACTTTTTGCGAAAAATATTATCGACTTGCCAAACGCAGAATTCACAAAAAAAAATGTCAAATAAAAAAAATATAAACGACCTTTCACGACTAGAGAAATCAACCTTGATGCGCGAAGAGTTCGAGAAAGAATCTCCTTTCGAAAAATTATTTCCTCAACAATCAATGGTTAAAATTTCTTGCGAAAAATTTTACCAAAAATTTCGTAATAAAATTGCCGACTTACTTGTTGCCAAAGGCATAGTCAAAGAAGTTAATTTTCCTCTGGAAGATTTACATTTGCACATCTCACAAGAAATGAAAGATTACAATTTCAACGATGGAGTTAATAAACTCACTGCACTTTTTTACGAAAATGATGAAGAATTTACGCAGATTTATCTTGATTTTGTAAAAGAATTTTTAAGTAAAAATTTTGAATTTCCTTTTTATTTTCAAGCCACTCCAACTATTCGCATCCACTGCCCTGATGCTAAAAATTCTGATCATTATCCACGCTATCACACTGATATTGGCTACGGACATCCGGCTGCAGAAATCAATTTTTGGCTCAATTTAACCGCACCAATCGGCGAGCAAAAACATGGATTTCGGATAATGACTTTAGCTGATTCTCTAAAAATCTACCGAGCTCATAATTACGATTTTGAAACAATGGTAAAAAAAGCTATCGAAAATAAAGAATTTAATGCTGAATGTACTAAATCTGCTCCAGCAGTTGATACTGCTGCAGGAGAAATTTTAGCCTTAGATTCACGCTGTTTCCACAGCGGCGAGCCATTGTTAAATCACACCAGAATCTCGATGGATATTAGAATTATCTCGGTTGCTGATTATGAAAAATTACCAATAATTTACCAAGGAGCCGGCAGAATGAAAATTCTCTTTGCCCCTGGTGGATGTTACCATAATCTTACTTCTTCTGATCTTTCCAAAATTACTCCTTAAACAATAGTCATTACAGTAACAACTGGACCAGTCTTCACGATGGCGTCCAGTTGTTACGGTGGCAATAAAATTTACTTAAAACAAATTACTCAACCTAACTTATGTCTTACCAGAATATTCTCAGCACGATTTCTGCAAAAAAGCCAATCTTCGACATTCCTTATGGCATCCTAAGCGCCCCAGTGCGCCATTGCTTCATGATCGGCACAATTTGGTATCTTAAAAAAAATAACCCTAATTTGAAAAATATTTCCGTGATGGAAATTGGTTCTTGGCTTGGCGCATCCGCCCTTTCCTTCGCCCAAGGCCTACAAGAACACAATGATGCTCAGGGAACAATTACCTGCGTTGACGCTTGGAAACCTTTTTTTGATGAAGAAAAAAATAGCGCTGATGTTCACAAAAACATGCAGGCAATGCTTGGCTCAGACATCGCTTACAATATTTTCTTACACAATATCGGCACCCTACCCGCTTCAATTCTTTGCCAGCACCTAAAAGGTCAATCTGACAATATTTTGTCAATGTTGAAAGCTGAACAATTTGAAGTGATTTTCGTTGATGCTGATCACACTTACGAACCGGTTAAAAAAGATATTTTAAACTCCATTCCACTTTTAAAAGATGGTGGAATCATTTGTGGTGACGACTTGAACCTACAAATGTTTGAATGCGATTCGGAACTGGCTAAAAAATCCGGTGATCAAGACTTTATCAAAGATACCAAAACCGGACGCAATTTTCATCCTGGTGTAACCTTGGCTGTTGATGAAATTTTCGGAAAAGTTGCAGCTTTCGGTGGCT
>CANGQE010000102.1 GCA_947455845.1 Rickettsiales bacterium | reverse complement strand
TCCTCATTGTCATTTTGTGGAATTCTACTTAAAACACTTTCGGCAGAAATTTGTTTTAAATGCTTTATTAATGATCCACTCTCGCCCTTCAAATCTTCTAAGATTTTTTTACCCTCACCAGAAACTGCAGTCTCAATAACATCATGTGTTAACCAATAGAATTTTTGATCATCTGGAAGTTTATCACAATCAACCCTAATTATATTTTTCTCTGTCCTATTACCATGGATAAATCGATTAAACTTCAAAAGGACATCTTCTTCTTCAACTCCACAAACTTCTACCTTACCATACTCAGTAGACATTATTAAGCGGGCATGATTTTTTAGCCCTGATAATCCTACCTTTGCTTGCTCCACCAACTGATATTGAGCCTCTATAGTATTTTCTCCACGAAAATGCTTATTGCCCATAATTTCTCTACAGGCATAAATATTATGCATATCAATACCAAGACGACATGTTTGATAAATCAAAAGGCGCAGTACGTCTGGAGAATCATTAATACCTGATATGATAGGAAATTGGTTTGCATGCCCAATCCAATCTCTTCTTTCATTCATTGCCGCAAGTGGCGCCTTAAGATCTTTTCTGACCCGATAATTTAAATCTGTATCATACAAATATTTACCCCTCTTATCAATTTTAGCTTCAACAAGTTCGTGCGGATGTGAGTAATGTCCCACAATATCCACCTTCACCTCGGGATAAGTTTCATGAAATAAATCCATCATTTCCCAAAACTTTGCATCAAATCTTTCTGGATTAAACGCCAATTCTTTAGTACCTATTCTAACTGTATTTATTCCGGCTTCAGCCATTAAAGACATATAGCGCGCAATAGTAGAGTTAGGTAATGTCATTGGATCACCACCAGAAAATAAAATTTCTTTTACATGAATTAATGGCTCACCAGTTTCTTTGTGAAGCCATAACCCAGTTTTCTCATCTCTCTTACCAGATTCTTTAATGGTATCATCAATAAGGGTATTAAAAGTTTTGATGTAAGCAGCTATTACCGGCATGTCAGCTTTTGACTTGTTTGAGATTCCACTGAACAAATCCAACCTATAACAATAGCGACAGTGAGATGAGCAGTTGACTGAAACAAATGCCAATAGCATCTCATATTTATGCAATAAGCCTGGTAATGGAGAGTAACGATTTTGATTAGATGGGTCAGACTCGCCATTCATATCAGTAACCTCTTGAACGTCAGGCATCACAATTTTTAAAATTGGATTTGGCTCTTTAGCTCCCTCTGGAACTTTAAGCGCATGATCCAAATAAGATTTTGAAACCTTAACCCTCATCCGATCCTGAACTTGACTAGATAATTGAAAAAGAGCCTCTTTTTCATCACCATCGTAGTAACTATTAGCAACCATCTCCACTACCTCTTCAACTCCAACGTACCCTTCACCATTTTTACCACCACGGGAATATTTTTTATTTAGGTTAGAATTGACCTCTTCCAAAAAATCCTTTCCTCTTTCGGAGATTTCAAAAATATGATGTGATCCGCTAAGCAAATTCCTACCATCTTCTTTTAATCTTTTTCTTAGCTCCTCAACTCTAGTAGAAATTATCTCTGTATTGGATGAATGTGAATATGCCGGATAAGATCTAGACCAAGCAGAAAAATTACTCTGAAGAGCTTTTTGTATTGGTGGAATAATTTTTCTAACAGCTCTCATTTACAACCTTTTGTTTTTCTTTAAAAAATTATTAGAAACTGGGTTTTGTACTTAAAACAACCGTGGGAAGATTGTTAATAATAACTTAATTAAGCTGAGCTTGTAGTAACTTCTCATTCATCATCATCTCGATAAAATCCTTTAATAAGCCATGCGGCACCTTACCTTTCTTGATTAAAATGCCGTAAAGTATTTTAGGAAAATAATCTGTTAAAGTTTTACTAGCCAATTCTTTTGTTTCCTCCCCCTCCAAACAAATACTGGAGAGAATAGTTATACCCACATCCTCTCTAACAAGTTTTTTAAGAATTTCATAGTTAGCCATCTCGAATTCAATTTTGGTTTTTAAACCATAATGCTTTGCAACTTCATCAAAATTTGGAATGGTAACAAATTTACGATCCAACCTTAAAAGCTTGTAACACTTGATGTCAGACATTAATACTTTTTTCTTTTGAGCGAGTGGGTGATTTTTCTTGGTAAGTAAAATTGGCTTATATTCAACAATTGGGATGAATTCCAGCTCACTTGGAATTTCATCGAGTTTCATTGAGTAAATTAACATATCCACTTCATCATCCAATAACCTCTTTATCGCATCGTCTCTGGAAATATTTTTTATTTCAAAATTTACCTTCGGATGAAGTGTCTCAAATTTTTTTATGTATTTAGGAAGGATGTAGCAAATACTTACGTTATTCGCCGCAATACTGATAACTTTAGATTTTTCTTGCTGAATTATTTTTATAAAGTCCCCAAGCAACTCATCAGCACTATGCATATATGGAGCTGAGTGAACATAAAACATTTTCCCTTCTTTTGTTAACACAGCTTTATTCTTATCTCTCTGAAAAAGCTGAACTCCCAATTTTTCTTCCAAAGACTGTATTTGTAAGCTCACTGCTCCTTGACTCAAACTCATTTTCTTTGCCGCATTAGACATGCTGCCAGTTTGAACTGTATAGCAAAAACCTTTCAGTTGCTGAAACAGATTATTTTTATAATAGATTTGTTTGGGTGTTTTTTTGATCATTAGTTTCTCTAATACCTGTATTAAAAAATTTGAGTATAACTTGGATTACTTTTTATACATCTAAAAATCAAAGTGATTTTCGTTATTTGCCAGCTCTTCATTTCTATTCAATACTATCGCAACTTAAGTTTGATAGCTGGCAGCATTTTATCTTACGGATAATTTTACCACAAATTAATTTAAGCCAATGTTGTATAGCAATCCAAAAATCCAAGAAAGATTTTCTGAAAATGAATTCCTCTCTGCCATCTCTCACGAATTAAAAACCCCTCTTCAATCCATCATGGGTTTTTCTGATATTCTTCGTGAAGATATTGAG
The DNA here is from genome assembly GCA_947455845.1 of Rickettsiales bacterium. Taxonomy (GTDB): domain Bacteria; phylum Pseudomonadota; class Alphaproteobacteria; order Rickettsiales; family UBA1997; genus UBA2645. The sequence goes on along the minus strand of CANGQE010000102.1, from coordinate 2,410 downwards.
AATAATAAATTTAGTTCCACTACCGAATGCCTAGACTACATCTACGAAATCACCCAAGCAGCCATTGAGATGAATGATTTAATTCAAGACCTTCTTGATGTTGGTCAAGTTAGCTCGGGGAATTTTTCCGTGGATTTAAGTGACAAGATTGACATTGCCGATGTCATTAAAAGAGCCGTGCGTTTGAACTACAGCTACGCCCTACGAGGTAATATTAGCTTTAAGGTAGAAATTGCAGAGGAGGTTAAGTTTATTAAGCTCGATGCTAAAAGGATGAAGCAGGTTTTGACCAACCTCATTTCTAACGCAGTGAAATATAGTCCGAAGCAAAGTGAAATTAAGATTATTTGCAAAAACGTAGCACCGCATCCGTTGATGGCGGAGATGAAACCTAATCCAGAATTCCTAGAGATTACAGTTATTGATCAGGGATTTGGAATAACGCCGGCACAGATTCAAACCGCATTCCAAAAATATCACACCATCCCAAACCCCAACTCAGGAAAAGTCGATTCATTCGGATTAGGACTTCCAATCACCAAACATTTAGTCGAATTACAAAACGGAACTATCGAAATTATTTCCGAAATTAACCAAGGAACCGAGATGAAACTAAGGTTCCCTTATTTGATGTAAACCAGTCCACCACCCGCAAACTCGCGAAAGCGTGTGCGTCCGCTTTTAAGTGGTGGTAGGAATTAACCCGCCTGTCGCTGCTTAAAAGTATTTCCCCAGAGGAGAAAAAGCCCCCTTGAGATGAAGTTCAAGGGGGCTTTTTTTGGGTTTGGGAAAAAAGAAGGAGGTTAAATCCCTAACACCCAATATTTAGCCATAAACCATAACCCAAAGGAAATCATTGAGAAAATTTGCAAAGAAAAAATTTAATGATTTGATTAAAATTACTAACTAACTTTCGTTCTCACGCGAAAAATAAGAACCTTTAAACCCAAGCCAAAAAACCATGCCAAACATCACTTTCGACACTACCTCAATCGAGATAGAGCAAATAAAATTCTTTCCAGAGCAAATAGAGATGTTTCAAAGACACAGAACTAGACAGGATATTGTGCAGATGCAGAAGGAGTGTAGCCTAGAAGGATATAACTTTATCGACCTATTCGCCGGAATCGGCGGCATTAGAATTGGATTTGATAAACTAAAAGCTAACTGCGTTTTTTCCTCAGAATGGGATAAGTTTAGCCAGATAACCTATGAGGCAAATTTTAAGCACAAACCTTATGGAGATATCACTAAAATTGAAGCAAAAGATATTCCACCTTTCGACATACTTTTAGCAGGATTTCCGTGCCAACCATTCTCAAATGCAGGCCATAAAAAAGGATTTGAAGATACTCGCGGAACTCTATTCTTCGATATCTGCCGCATTATAGATTTCCATAAGCCACAAGTTTTGTTACTAGAAAATGTAAAAGGTTTTAAGGGTCACAATAAAGGCCAAACCTTCGCAACTGTTAAAAAATCTTTGGAAGATTTGGGATATAAAATATACTCACAGGTATTGAATTCTAGAGATTTTGGCATTCCCCAAAACAGAGAAAGAATCTACATTGTAGCCTTCCGAGATTTTGTAAAATTCAACTTCCCCCTCCCCCTAAAAAACAAAACCAAATTAGGCTCTATTCTAGAAAAGGATGTTAAGGAAAAATATACAATTTCAGACAGATTGTGGGATGGTCATCAACGCAGAAAAATTGAGCATCAGAGAAAAGGTAATGGTTTTGGATATTCAATGTTTGATGAAGATTCGCAATACACCAGCACAATATCCGCGCGCTATTACAAAGATGGATCAGAGATTTTGATTAAACAAAAAAATGACAATCCTAGAAAATTAACTCCACGAGAAGCTGCACGGCTACAAGGATTTCCAGATAATTTTGTAATCCCTGTCAGCGACGTTCAAGCTTACAAACAATTCGGTAATAGTGTTTCAGTTCCTGTATTAGAGGCCATCGCCCTAGAAATTAGTAAATCTTTAGCAGCAAAAATATGAAGATAGAAAAGCTTAAAATTGAAAGTAAAAAATTAGATCTGAATTTGAAGTTTTATTTTTTACTTAAATATTTGGTTAAGGCAAAGCTAACTCCTACGCAATCAAGCATCCTCCTAGAAAAAATATCTTTAGATGTAGGATTCTCTGAGATACAAAATTTCATTGATGGCATTTCCGGCGCTTCCAAAAAAGAAGCCCTAGAGCTTTTGTTTGAGCAGATCGAAACAGATGTTGATAGGGAAATGTTTATTTTCAGCCTGAAACTTTACAGCATAAAAGATGCACTTTTAGCAGAATCAAAAATGGGCGCACTTATCAATTCTGCAAAGCTTGAAGGGCTTGATCCTTTGTCACTTAGCTACGACAAAATATCGGTTAAAAGACCTTACTACACCC
>CANGQE010000101.1 GCA_947455845.1 Rickettsiales bacterium | reverse complement strand
GAGGGCTGCAACTCGCCCTCATGAAGTTGGAATTGCTAGTAATCGTAGATCAGCACGCTACGGTGAATACGTTCTCGGGTCTTGTACACACTGCCCGTCAAGCCATGGAAGCTGTTTCTACCCGAATAGGCTGAGCTAACCGCAAGGAGGCAGGTCTACACGGTAGGAGGAGTGACTGGGGTTAAGTCGTAACAAGGTAGCAGTAGGGGAACCTGCGGCTGGATTACCTCCTTAAGAAAAGAAACTAATCTTCGGATTATGTTTCCATAGTGGTGATGCTTGCATCATCGCACAAAACAAAAAACAGACAGGCTATCGCCCTACTACTTAGCAATAAGTAATAGAGACTATCGTCTTTGTTTTTCTCAAAAAAAACGCGAAACTATTAAAAACACGATTATATGCCTCATCTTATCGTCGAGCATTCTGCCGACATCAAAAAAAATTCCGTTCAAAAATTACAGCAAGAAATCCAAAGCATTATGAATGGTGTCGAGGGTAATTTCGATGCAGATCAGTGTAAATGCCGATCATTTTCTTTTGACGAATATTTTGTTGGCCGACCAGATCAATCAAGCTCATCTTTTATTCACATTACTCTAAAAGTTTTATCTGGTAGATCGGATGAAGTCAGAGCAAATCTTTCCGCTAAAATATCCGAATTTACCAATAAATTTTTTGCAGATTTAAATATTCCAACCAAGCGTTGTGATATTTCTGTAGATATTTTGGAGATGGAGCGCGCGACTTATCAGAAAGTTCGAATTGAAAATTAATTTGTGAATAGATCCTGAAACAAGTTCAGGATGACACCGAGATGGTAGGGAGATCTCCTTCTAAAACTTCGGCCTTCCAGACTTCTGTCATCCTGAACTTGTTTCAGGATCTATTTTGAATCTAGTCAAAGAGGTTTATGTTAGATACCTGCAACGCTGCTAATAAAGCACTTTCTGCCTCTTCAGTAACCTCCCTTCCATTCCAACTCAAAACCAACTCCCGAGATCAAGAATTCCTCACAGGTAGAGTTCTGGACAGCGAAGTTTCAGTAACTAAAGAAGATAAAATCCTGCAAAACAAATCTTCGTCAGAGGAACAAATTTTCCAAATCGCCAGCATCACCAAAACCTTCACAGCAGCTGCACTTGTAAAGATCGCAAGCAATGAAAAATACTCCACCGCCTTCAACCAAGATGATCCAATGGCAACGCCAATTTCAGAATTTGAATCAAAGCTAAAACCACAAGCTCAAGAATATTTTAATAAACTAAAGTTAAATCCTGAATTCCATTACTCAGATATCACGCTGCGCCATCTTTTAAATCACAACTCAGGCATCACGTACCAATCATTTTTTGATGAGTTTAGAGGGGATCAGACGCAATCACGTCACCTCTCAAGCTCCACTACACCAACCAAAACCAAAAAAGGATTTGCAGAATTTGAATATTCGGATGCCAACTACAATTACCTCTTAGCTCCAATCATGGAGGCTGTGACGGGCCAAGAATTTTCTCAAATAATTAAAGAACAAATTATTCAGCCGTTGAATTTGCAACAAACTTTCATGTTTGATGAGATGCAATATGATTCAGCCACAAATAAAGTGGTGGTGTGCGAAAGGGCTGAAACCAAGGTTGCGCAAGGTTACGATTATTTTCAAGGCAAGCTTACATCGGGACAAGATTTTAATTTTGATTCAGCGGCCGGTGGAATTTATTCAAATACTAAAGAGGTCTCAAGATTCTACAAAGCGCTATTAAATGGCGATCTTCTAACTTCCAAAGGTAATCAAATTTTTTTCGATTCCAAAAATTTTATTCCAAGCGATGAGCCAAGTAATGCCAATGTAAAAAATAGCTATGGCCTCGGAATCAGAAAAGCAGAGGGTCTAGGAGATTATGCGGGTACTGAGATTTTTCATCACGGCGGTGCAGCGCTCGGATTTTATTCGTATGTGATTGGGCAAAGAGATGCGGGAACTTTTCAAAATGTCAAAGTTGCGAGCGCAATGCTTGCTTACGAAAATTTGACACGACCAATTGCTGCTGCATTACTTGGGGATGAGAAGAAAAGAATTGAAGACGGAAAATTTTTTGTTGATGAGGCGTTGGTGGGGAAAATGAATGAGTTGGCTCAGAACTATACTTCTGAGCAGTTAATTGAAATGAGGCAAGAGTTAGAGAAAATAAATGCTGAAAGATTAGCGATGGGGCGTGAAGATACGTGGGTGGAAAGAATTCGTGAAGGACAGAGAGGTGGCGAGGTTTCATCTCAAAGATAAGTTTCAGAAATCGTGATGAAGTGGACCCCGCAGCAAGTGCGGGGTGACAGTGGAGGAAGAATCTCTTCTAGTTTGTCACCCCGCACTTGCTGAGGGGTCCACCTCGTTACAAGTAATTATTAAAGTAATGTTCGGTAAAAATAAAATCTTAAAACCAGAAACTCACGATGGGTTAAATCTTGATATTCAAGAGATTTTCCCAACGCTGCAAGGCGAGGGCCCTTACGCTGGCTACCCGTCGGTCTTCATCCGTCTTGGCGGCTGCAACTTAGCCTGCGATTTTTGTGACACCGAATTTGAATCTTATCAAAACTTATCTCTCGAAAAAATCATCGAAGAAACGCTGCGACTAGCAAAAAACGATCAAGAAAAAATTGTCAGAAATCTTGTTGTAATTACCGGCGGAGAGCCGATGCGTCAGCCAATTGAGCGTCTCTGCGTAGAATTAGTAAAATTAAATTTCCTTGTTCAAATCGAAACTAACGGCACGCTTTTTCGCGACTTGCCTTCTGAAGTAAAAATCATCTGCTCCCCCAAAATAACCAATGGCAAATATCACCAAATCAGGCCAGATCTACTCGCACGCATCAATGCTTTCAAATTTATAATTTCAAAAAATCACCAAAACTATTCTGATATTGCTGAAGTTGGTCAGTCAAAATTTAACATCCCAACTTATCTGCAACCAATGGATGAATATAACGAAGCCAAGAATAGAGCCAATCTGGAATATGCGGTGGAGCTTTGTGAACAGCGCGGTTACTTACTTTCAATGCAATTGCACAAAATTCTAAAAATTAAATAATGATCAGCTTAAAAAATTTGATCTCACGAAGTCCTGTGGGATTGGGTTCTCTTAATTTTACAGATGCTCCAAAAATAATTATTAAAAATCAGGATGGGCTTGAGGTACAAAGTTATGAAGAGTTAAAAGGCTTTACCATAAGCGCTGATGAGGAGATTTATAGAAAAGAAAAGTGGGACAAGGTTCTTGAAAAACATCCAACATTCTACGATGGCGATGTCACTGCGATTCTTGATATAGTTTATGATGAAAGAGACAACGAGCTGTCCTTCATCATGTCTAAGATGAAATATAGCTTGTCGGCGGCCATAAATGATGTGGAATATCCCAACCAAGAGCGGCGCAAAGATTTTATCAGCTTTGGTATTGGCATGATGGCCGACATGGAGATTAACAGTGATTCGCTCAACAGTGATTTATTAATGGTGCGCCGTAGCACCAAGGTTCTTAATGAACAGAATGCCATCTCGGTTCCCGGTGGATCGCTGGAATATAAAGCTGGTAAAAAAGATGATGTAAAAAAAGGAATGCATCAGGCGGTTTTATCGGAAGTGCAAGAAGAGGTTTTTCCTACGGCAGATCCTGCTCGTTTCAAAGTGAGTTTAATGTCAGTGGGTTGGGAAAAAGGAGGCTTGAATGCCTATTTTAACGTAGTGTCTCAAGATAAAATCAGTCAGATCGATTTAGAGCGCGGCATGAAATCAGCTAAAGATAAATACGAGCATACTGGCGCTTTTTTTGTTGATACGGCTGGAAATAATTTCGATGTGTCGAGCAAAGAGGTTCTAAAAGGTGATAGGTTTACTGTCGGGCAAATCATCAATAGCGGCAAGTTAGAGGCTTCGGGAATTCACTCCTTATCGGCCAAGGTTTTTCAAGATGCGGTTAGTTTTAACAACAAAGGAATTGGATTTGCATCAATGCCTCATCCGCAAGCTCTAGCAGAAAAATTTCTCTGCGAAAAATTTCCTGATTTTACTTTTTTAGATGTTGGCATGTTTAAGTCGAAAGCTCCGAGAGAGATATGTTGGAAGCCTGAATTGGTGCATCTTAAAAAGAATGATAAAGAAGAAAATCGCTCCAAATAAATTCAGGTTAATCATTTTACTTTAGCACGCGTTGCCATGGAAACACGGGTGGCAGACAATGTTTTAATATCTGGAGAATCTAAAATTTCACTGATGCGGGGAGATATTTTGGTATTTGGTTTAGTGGGAGCATTATTTTCTACACTGGCATCGGCAATAAATTTATTACGAATTATCTTCCAAAAAAGCTTATTGATTTGCTCATCATCCTGATTGACTTCTTTGTCATTAGAAAAATCCTCGGCAAAAATTCCGAGTTCGGAATAATCCTTTTTTCGCTTATCCTTTTTAATGGTTCCGGCTTCGGGATGATCCAAGACTCCAATTGCATTGTCATTGAAGGCAACAATACAGGGCGAGCCATCAGGAGCAGTGGCTAATATTTCTGCTTCATCAGGATTTTGGTTGGAACTAGGGGATGGGTGGAAGGTGTGTTGAAAATAATGGGATTGCCGGAGCCATCTCTACGCTTGGTTATTTTTGCGGTTTCTTTTCCTAACCAACTTCCTTTTTTAACTTTGATGTTGTGGGAACTCATGCCATCATGCTCGACCAACCCCCCTTCTAAAGATTTAGTAACTTTACCCTTTAACGCCGTGGTCGGATAATTAAAACCATCGCAAGAATAAAGGCTGGGAGTTTCTTCCGAAAGCGCTTTGACGGTTAGATCCATTTTAAAAATGCTGTTAGCAGTTGGAACATCTAAGGCCGTTGGAATTTCTGCATTCTCATCTTGAAAGATTTCGGCGATAGTATTGGTGCTTCCCGGAAAGATAATGCCAGTAGCCTTGGCTTCTTTCCACACTGTATCGGCGAGTTTTTTTATTTCTCGCGGCGACATTTTGGCGATTGCCTCTTTATCGCCGCCGAGATGATGCAGCATTAACTCTCGGATGCTGACGGCTTTAACATCTCTAAATTCTTGCGGTAGTCCTCGATCAGCAGAACCAAGACCCATTGCGATGACGGGAGTGACAGGTTTTTGTGGTGCAAAAAATTTTCTTAGAGGCAGTATTAGTTTATTCCAAGAAGGCATAAAGAGCTCGGTAAATTATTGGGAAGGGGAATTTGTTAGTGGGTTATATTTCTTAAAAAAATTCTGAAACATTGTCGCAAAAATTGATGAATTTGGCGGGGCTGGAGTGCCAATATTTTGCTCCATTTCATTTACCAAATCCTCAAGGCTCATATTGTCCCGTTTAATTCTCTGATCCATTGCCTCAACTAGCAGAGTGGTCATCATTAGTAAGTTTTACCAAAAAAATCGGCAGTAATAAATCTTTGGCAATCGCCTCAAAATAATCATTTTCTCTTTTGCCGT
>CANGQE010000100.1 GCA_947455845.1 Rickettsiales bacterium | reverse complement strand
TAATTGATAACTCTATGCAAACCGTAACCATCTTCGTCGATGTTCAAAACATCTATTACACCACCAAACAACGCTACCAAAAACATTTCGACTACAACGCCTTCTGGGCTAAAGCTACCAGCAACCGCAAAGTAGTTCGTGCCTTTGCTTACGCCATTGGCCGAGGTGATGAAAAACAAAAACAATTCCAAAATATTTTACGCGGCATCGGCTTTGAAATAAAATTAAAGCCTTTCATTCAAAGAAGCGACGGCTCCGCCAAAGGTGATTGGGATGTTGGAATTACTCTGGATGTGATGGAATATGCCAAGGAATCTGATGTCGTAATTCTACTTTCTGGAGATGGCGATTTTGATTTGCTGGTGCAGAAAATTAGAAAGAATTTTAACAATGAAGTTGAGGTTTACGGCGTGCCCGAGCTAACCGCCGATTCTTTAATTAACTCGGCTTCAAAGTTTGTGGCGATTGGGGAAGATTTGTTGCTGAAGTAACCCCCCCACGCGCTGGTCGAGCGGAGTCGAGACCATTTGGAGTTTAGCCGCTATTTCTTAATTGACCCGAGTATAATTTCAAGATGGTCTCGACTCCGCTCGACCAGCGAGTTAACTTTATTATCAGAGCTAGAATTATTTTTACATTTTGCTGAATCGCGCAACCCTTGCCAATCTCTATTAATCAGAGCTATTCTTTTTTTTCTACTCCAATTTTGCACCTGCTTTTCCAGTGCAAACGCTTCATCTATTCTTTCAAATTCTTCAGCAAAAACCAATTTTACTGGTAATCTTTTTTTTGTGTAAACAGCTCCAAGTCCATTTTGATGTTCCCATAATCGACGCTCAATATTTACCGTACTACCAACGTAAAATGATTTGTCGGAGCATTCTAGAATGTACATGTGTGGCATAGAGAGATGGGCTGGGTTATTAATTTGGTGATTCCTTATTATTTATAATCACTAAACTTACTTGCAACCCCTACCCCCACGGGCTGGTCGAGCGGAGTCGAGACCATCTTGAGATTACGCTCGATCAATTAAGAAATAGCGGCTAAACTCCAAATGGTCTCGACTCCGCTCGACCAGCGGCTACTTTTTTCCCTCAAATGAACCTACAATTTAAGTCCTTAAAAAAATTAATCCCCAAATCGAAACTACGAATGTTCTTTTTATTTTTTGCGATTTCGACATTTGCTTTGGTGTATTTCAATCCCAAAGCAACTAATCTCGGATGGCAAGATGCTAGCCGCCAGAGTGCTAATTTAGTGCCGCTGGCGCAAAATGATCACGAAGCACAAGTGCAAATTTATTCAGCAAAAGCATTTTCTTGGCGCGGCAAATTCAGCCGCCACACTTGGATCGCAACCAAGCAAAAAAACGCCAATAGTTACAAAGTTTACCACGTGTTAATGTGGGCATCTTACTTCGGATCTGATGGTGTTGTCATGATTCAAGAAGACCTCCCCGACCGCTATTGGTATGGTGCAAAACCAGAAATTATTTTTTCGGCCTCGGGACAAAATGCTGAAACTCTAATTCCTCAAATCGAGGCCGCCGCCAAATCTTATCCTTACCAAAAATTCTATCGCGCCTATCCGGGACCTAACAGTAATACTTTCATTTCACACATCATCCGCTCAGTTCCCGACCTAAAAGTAGCTTTGCCAAATAATGCCATCGGCAAAGATTGGCTCGGACATAAATTCTTCGCCCTTTCGGAGTCAAAAACCGGAATACAATTTTCTTTCTACGGAATGTTTGGAATTATTATCGGCAAGGTGGAAGGAATTGAAATCAACATCATCGGCCTTTCTTTTGGAATTGATTTTATGCGACTGGCGTTGAAGTTGCCGGCGGTGGGGAGAGTTGGGTTTACTCCAGACTAAATGCGAGGAAAGCCCTCTTTGAAAAAGAGGGTGGATGATCGTGCTAGCGATCAGACGGGTGATTTGCCCATCACTTGCTCATTCTTAAATCACCCTTCCGCCGCTAACGCGGCTCCCTCCCTCTTTTTCAAAGAGGGCTTTACACCTTCCCCACAATTTCTTTCATCACTTTTTCCAGCGCCGCGTAGGAATATTTTTCCTTTAATTTCACCGAAGCATTTTCAACCATCTGATTCACCAAGTCGGGCTCATCAATCATTCTTTGCACCGCTTCCACAATCCGATTTTCTACATCTTGCAACGGTTCAAGACTAACCATTAAAGCATCAAACCCATGTCGCAAAATTTCTTTTGGGCCATGAGCATCAGTTGAAATTATCGGCTTACGAAATTTCATCGCTTCTAATAAAACCAAGCCAAAAGTTTCACTCTTTGAACTCAAACAAAAAATATCAATTGCATCGAAAAATTCTTTTTTAGTTTTTATCCAGCCCAAAAATTCAACATTATTTTCAACCCCCATCTCTTTTGCAAGATTGCGCAAGTTTTGTTCTTCTGTCCCTGAGCCGGCAATTTTTAAAATAAATTTTTTATTCCAATTTTTTTCGCGTGACAAATCTTCCAATTTTTTAATTGCCTTAATAGCAAAATGAAAACCCTTGGCTCTATCTAAACGCGCCAATCCACCAATCGTAATTACTTCATTTTCTTGCAAATTAACCAACCCCGAAACATTGATCATGTCAGTTAAATCAATGGCATTTGGAATGACAAAACTTCTAGTCTCATCCTGCCCACAATTTACGGTTCGGTAAAAAATTTCCTTATTCACCGAAAAAATTACATCAGCCCCAATTGAACGCTTCACATTCATACTGTGGTTAACCGCGATGAAGTAGATTTTTATATCGGGAATTTTTTTTATGGCCTTGCGTGCAAGAACCATCGCTCTTCCTGCATGAGCAATTACAATATCAGCGTCAAATTCTTGAATAATTTTTTGAATTTTTTTGACTGCAAAAAAATCGTGGTAACCAAATTTATTGGTGATTTTTTTTACCTCAATTCCCAGATTTTCAACCTTGCCAGCATAAGGAGCATCAGTTTTTGTGATCGCCAAAACTTGGTGGCCTAATTTTTTGAAAATTGTTAAATAATCAATGAATACCTGCTCTGCTCCACCATTTTGTGAAGTAAGAATAATGTTAACAATTTTCATTTAGAAAGGTTATTAGATAATTTTTCTTTGGCTTTAAGATAGGAAACAAGAGGGTAAAGCCCAGCCAAAATCGCGAGTAGAAAACCCAACCCGCCTTCCTTGTAACCTTTTTTAGAAAAGAAGGCTTTAAGGAATCTAACTTTAAAACCAAAAACCAATTTAAAAATCCCACCTTTAACTTTGCCTTTTGAAATCATGTCATTGGCACGCCAATTGGTGTAACGGTTGAAGCGCACCATTAAGTCGGCGATATCTTCATCCACTAAATGAATGATCGGATTGGTAAAATATTTTTTTTCCGCCTCTAAATCACAAGTTGGATGAACTTCCTTGTCTTCGTGATATTTTTTTAAACCACGGTAAGTCAAAGTTTGACGACTCAAAACACCAAGAGTTCTAAGCCATCCAAATTGCACGTAGCGTTTACCAATGTAGTTAGCAATCGGGATAATAACTGCGCAAGGAGAAGAGTTTTTTATGGTTAAAATTTCTTGTGCTAACTCGGCAGAAATTCTTTCATCCGCATCAATTTCTAAAATCCACTCAAAACTGGTAGAATTCAGCGCCACGTTTCTACGAGCACCCTCAAGGTTCCAAGAACCTTCAACAATTTTGTCAGTAAATTTCAAAACAATTTCTTTGGTACGATCGCTACATTTATCCAGCACAACTACAACTTCATCAACAAAATCAAGGCTTTGCAAACATTCGGCAATTTTTTTCTCTTCGTTGTGAGCAACAATTACAGCGGAAATTTTTGGCATATTTGTGGCGGTAAAAGTAAAATTGATAATTGACTTGGGAGAGCGCCAAAATTAAGTTGTGCGCCATGCAAATGTCAAAAAGAAAATTCATTAAAACAACCTTTCTTTCCTCGGCCTTTCTTTTCGGCGCCTGTAAAATGAAATTACTAAACGGCCTCAATTCTCAATCTAAAATTCTCGGAGAAAATATGCAAAAAATCGAATTACCTAAATTGCCTTACGAAAAAACCGCTTTAGCTCCGCATATTTCTGAAAATACTATTAATTTTCACTACGGAAAACATCACCAAGCTTACGTTACCAATCTCAACAACCTCATTGCCGGCACTGATCTAGAAGGCAAATCTCTTGAAGAAATCATTAAAATTTCTCACGCCGACAAAACTAAAGCCGGAATTTTCAACAACTCCGCTCAAGTTTGGAACCACACTTTTTACTGGCATTCAATGAAGCCAAATGGCGGTGGAAAACCGTCTGGAGAAGTTCTGCAAAAAATCGAAGCTGATTTTGGCTCTTACGAAAACTTTGTTTTAGAATTTAAAAACGCCGGCGCTACTCAGTTCGGATCAGGCTGGGCTTGGTTGGTTATTGAAGATGGCAAATTAAAAGTTACTAAAACCGGTAATGCCGAAACTCCTTTAACTTCAACTGCAAAGCCTTTGCTTACAATGGATGTTTGGGAACATGCTTACTATTTAGACTTCCAAAATGCACGCCCTACTTACATTGACACTTTCTTAAATCACTTGGTTAATTGGGATTTTGTTGCGGAAAATTTGAAGAAAAACTCTTAAGCCAAAGCCTCCTTTGACAATTGCTTAAGCAATTGCAACTCACTCAAAAATAAAAATATTTTGTGAGTAAAAAGGAGGTGGAGCGCAGTGCCGGAGGATTTGCTCCCCGCTTGCGTGATCTAAATTACCCGTCATCGCCTTTCGGCGATGCCACCCTCTTTTTACTCACAAAATATTTTTATTTTTTGAGTGAGTTGCAATCGCTTTCGCGATTGTCAAAGAGGGCTAAAAACATTTTCCCATGCGCACAGCAAAAATCGAACGTAACACCAAAGAAACCTCAATCAAAGTTGAACTTAACCTTGATGGTACAGGACAATTTAAAGTCAATACCGGCATTGGTTTTTTAAACCACATGATTGAACAACTTTCACATCACAGCCTAATCGACATTAGCCTTGAAGTTAAAGGCGACTTGCACATTGATTTTCATCACACTACCGAAGATGCTGCTTTAGCAATCGGTGAAGCTTTCAAACAAGCCTTAGGTGACAAAAAAGGCATTACCCGCTTCGGCCATTCTTACGTACCGATGGATGAAACTTTAACCCGCGCCGTGGTTGATTTATCTGGCCGCGCTTACCCAATTTTTAATTGCGAATTTAAACGCGACCGCATCGGAGAAATGGATTGTGAGCTTTTCCGCGAATGGTTTTTCGCTTTCGCTCAAGCCTCAGCTTGCAACCTGCACATCGAAAATCTCTACGGAGTTAATAACCACCACATCATCGAATCCTGCTTCAAAGCCCTAGCCCGCGCCCTTCGTCAAGCAATTACAATTGATGAAAGAAAGAAGGATGCGATTAATTCGACGAAAGGAACCTTGTAACAATTAGCAGTTAGCAATTAACAATT
>CANGQE010000099.1 GCA_947455845.1 Rickettsiales bacterium | reverse complement strand
TCAAACTTGATTAAAACCTCTCGAATCACCAACGCACGAGCCCTCACCTCGCAATCTGTAGTTCCAGAAATCAGCGGCTTAGTATCTTGGTTTGAAACTTCACTTTTAGCCTCTTTCAAAGAAACTGAATCTGTCGATGGCAGTCAAAGCACTGCTTGGTACGATGTTAGTCCCAGCTCAATTATCGGCACTAAAAATACCTTGACCAGATCTGCCAGCAGTGCTGTTACTCTCAAAAGTGACGGCATTAACGAACTTCCTAGTTTGCAATTTAGCGGTGCTAATAATGTCAATTTTGTTTTGGCTAATTTTTACCAAGGAACCTCCGCCCAGAATACAATTTTCATGGTTTTTAAACCACTTGGAACCGTCTCCAATTCTGTTTTACTCGACTCTTCCAGCTCTAATTCCAATGCAGTATTAGGAATAAAAGCCACCGCCGTTTCTTTCAATGTCGGTAGCGCGGTTGATACTGCAACCGGATCCAACCCCGCTAGTTTTAGCGCCGGAAATTCTTACATTTTAGCCGCTTATTTTAACGGCTCCGACTCCCAAGCTTTCGTTAATAATGCCACAACTTCTGCCGGAGAAGCCACAGTTAGTGCCGGAACCAACCAAATTGGCGGCTTAACCATTGGCACTAAGAAAGATGGCGCGACCGGATTTGACGGATTGATTTCAGAAATAATTATTTACAACCGCCCACTAAAATTACAGGAACGTAAGGATGTGATGAAATATCTCTCGAAGAAATATCAGATTTTGGTGACGGGAATTTAAACAAAACTCCAACTTGATTTATTACCTACTCTTCCTAAATAATCCCCTCCCCTTCCCAACCAAACATTAATCACTTAATTAGGAGGAATTGATGACTGAAACATCCGCCGCTTCTCCTGCGATCAAAAACAACTTAGTTCGCTCCGCTGACAACAGCTTTTTAAAATACTTACGCGAGATCCAGAAATTTCCAATGCTCACTCAAGAAGAAGAATCGCAGTACGGCAAAAAATTTGCCGACACCGGTGACAAAGAAGCTGCTAAAATATTGATCCAAAGCCATTTACGCTTAGTCGTGAAAATGGCCGGCAAATTTAAAAATTACGGCTTGCCGGTAGTTGATTTAGTTTCCGAAGGCAATTTAGGTTTAATGCAAGCGGTGAAAAAATTTGACCCACGCAAAGGCTTCCGCCTCTCAACTTACGCCATGTGGTGGATTCGCGCCTACATGCAAGATTACATTTTACGCTCGTGGTCTTTGGTAAAAATCGGCACTACTGCCGCCCAGAAAAAATTATTTTTTAACTTACACAAAATCAAAAAGAAAATCGGAGCATCTAACGACAAAGCTTTAAACCCTGAACATCTTTCCCAAATTGCCAATGATCTTGATGTCACCGCCAAAGAAGTTAGCGACATGCATTCCCGCCTTTCGCAATCGGACACTTCTTTAAATAATCTGGTGGGCGATGAAGATGACAGTTCGGAAGTAGTTGATTTAATTGCCTCCGACGATGCCAGCCAAGAATATTTAGCAATTGAGAATCAAGAAAAATCACGTCAGGAAATTTTGTTCAAGAAAGCTTTTGAGACTTTAAATGAGCGGGAAAAGGATATTTTGGTGAAAAGACAATTGTCGGAAAATCCTTTGACGTTAGAGGATCTGAGTCAGATTTACAAAGTGTCCCGCGAGAGAATTCGCCAGATTGAGGAAAATGCGATTAATAAAATTAAGAAGGAAATCGGAAAACTAAGTTAGTAACAAAGACAGATCCTGAAACAAGTTCAGGATGACAGTAACTCTGAAATCTCCCTTCGCTGTCATCCTGAACTTGTTTCAGGATCTATTCACAAACCACAATTAACAATTCACCAATGTTCACAGGCATCATCACCAATCTCGGCACCGTTGAGTCTCTTACACACAACAGCAAAAAAGACCTCCTTCTAAAAATCTCCACCACCAAAATCAACAGCAAGCGCACCCTTGAAATTGGATGTTCCATTGCTTGCAACGGCATTTGCCTAACTCTCATTGAAAAAAAAACCCAAGCTAAAAAAACCATTTTTTCCTTCCAAGCTTCCGCAGAAACTTGCGCCAAAACCACTTTAAAAAACTGGCAAATCGGGCAATTAATTAATTTGGAATTTGCTTTGCGTGTAGGAGACGAGCTCGGTGGCCACATGGTTTTAGGTCATGTGGATGCCACTGCTAAAATTAAATCAATTAAACCAATTCAAGATTCGCACCAATTTACTTTCAGCGCTCCGCAAAATTTAATGCAATTTATTGTTGAAAAGGGTTCGGTGACATTGGATGGTATTTCTCTGACGGTTAATGAAGTTACAAAAAATTCTTTCAGCATTAATGCAATTCCCCACACTTTGGCGAATACGATTTTACAAAATGCCACGGTAGGAAATTTGGTGAATTTGGAAATTGACGCAATTGCGCGTTACGTGGCGAAGCAGGTTTCAACGCCAAAAAAAAACTAAAAAATAAACAACAAAATGACCAACAAAGAATCTTTATTTCTCGCTACCATTCCCGAAATCATTAATGACGCCAAACAAGGCAGAATGTTTATTCTGGTCGACGATGAAAACCGCGAGAATGAAGGCGATCTGGTCATCCCCGCTGAAATGTGCGACGACAAGAAAATCAATTTCATGGCCAAGCACGGCCGCGGTTTGATTTGTTTAACACTTACGGAATCAAGGGTACAAGAGCTGGAACTTCCGCTAATGTCTTTCAACAATGAGTCGCGCAACAAAACTGCTTTCACAGTTTCAATTGAAGCCCGCGACGGAATTTCTACCGGCATCTCGGCTTTCGACCGTGCCAAAACCGTGTCCGACGCCATTAATCCCAAAAAAGGCAAAGAATCAATTGTCAGTCCGGGACACATTTTTCCGCTAAAAGCCCAAGATGGCGGCGTGTTAGTACGTGCCGGTCACACCGAAGCGGCCGTTGACATTGCCCGCCTCGCCGGCCTTAACCCATCAGGTGTAATTTGCGAAATAATGAATGACGACGGCTCAATGGCGCGCATGCCTGATCTGATTAAATTTGCCAAAGAGCATCAGATGAAAATCGCCACCATTGCTGATCTGATCGAATACCGCCGCAAGAATGAAAAATTAATTGAAATTGTCGGCCGCCGAAAATTTACCAGCAACAGCGCCGGCGAATTTGACGCCACAATTTACCGCAGCAAAATTGACGGTGTTGAGCACATTGCTTTGGTAAAAGGCAAGATTGATGGAAACACACCAACTCTAGTGCGGATGCATCATTTAAATATCTTAAGCGATTGCCTAGACGATGCCCAAAATCCCCGCAGCGGTCTTTTGATTAAGGCAATGAAGAAAATTGCCAAAGAGGGAAAAGGCGCAGTGGTACTGATTCGCCAACCCAATGAATCAATTTCACACTTACTGGGCGAAGAAAAAGATCACAGCGAAATTAAACAGAAAGAGTTACGCAACTACGGCACAGGAGCGCAGATTTTGTCGGATTTGGGAATTAAAAATTTGATTCTTTTGACTAATGCGAAGAAGTCGGTGATTGGGCTTGAGGGCTACGAGATTAAGATTTGTGGACACAAAAAAATTTAGCGGAAAAGCCCTCTTTGAAAAAGAGGGAGGGAGCCTCGTTAGCGGCGGAAGGGTGATTTAAAATGAGCAAGTGACGAGCAAATCACCCGTCTGATCGCGTACCGCGATCATCCACCCTCTTTTTCAAAGAGGACTTCCCGTCGCTTCACATCTCATTTCACAGCAACTCCGTAATTTTCTTAATCATTACGTCCCCCAACTCTTCCAAGCTCTTAATCGCAATTGAGTTGCGGTAAAATTCTTCCGTGGTGTGACCAATTCCAATCCCGACAATTTCAATTTTGGATTGCCTAGGGGAACAACGCTCAATCTTGTTAATCACGTGACTTAAATGATCCGACAAAATATCCCCGTCATTCGCCGAGGCAGTAGAATCGTCAACTGGCGTACCATCCGAAATCACCAATAAAATTTTTCTTTTCTCACTTTGTTGCATCAAACGCGAGCGCGCAAAAAGCAAAGCTTCGCCGTCAATATTTTCTTTGAGCACGCCTTCCTTCAACATCAAACCCAAATTAACCCGCGATTTTTTAAAGCTCTGGTGAAAATGTTTGTAAATGACGTGGCGCAGCTCATTTAAACGTCCGGGATTAGACGGACGACCCGAACTTTCCCAAAGTTTGCGCACTCTCCCACCTTTCCAATCGGCAGTAGTAAATCCAATTATTTCGGTTTTAACCGAAAATTTTTCCAAAATTTCAGCAATTATTTCGCAAGCCAAAGCACTCATTACAATTGGACTGCCCCGCATTGAGCCTGAATTGTCGAGCAAAATTGTCAGGCAAGTATCTTGGTATTCGTGATTTTTCTGATTAACCCAAACATCTTCCATTAGCGGATCAATCACCAAGCGCGTCAGTTTCTTACGATCCAAAATTCCCCGCGAAGAATCGTATTCCAAAAAGGAATTACGTTTGGAAAGCAGTTTTCTTTTCAACTTCAAACTCATTTTTTTGGAAATGGTTTTGAGTTTAGCCAAGCGTAAATCGAGCTGATCGCGCAAAAGTTCTAGTTCGTTTTTACTGACTAATTTCTGCGGAAAAATCACCTCGTCAAACTTGCTGGTGAAAATTTTGTAAGCATTTTTAAATTCGATTTTATCCTCGTCTTGCCCTGATTTATCCAGCCTCACCGTCACTTCACCTTTTTGATCACTTTCTTTTAAATCAGAAATTTTCTGCTGATCTGGAATTTTTTCTTCACCTGCTTCTTGCTCATTTTGAGCCAAATTTTCTTCATCTTTGGCATCAATGGTTTCTTGCCCAAAGCTGCTTAAACCTTTTTTAGGTTTTTCTTTTTTGCTTTGCGATTTCTCTTCAGAGTCTTCTTGCTCTTGTGCATCTTGTTCATTTTTTAATAGTTCCAGAACCCTTTCTACACCGGCTGCAAAATCATTTTGACTGGCGGTTTTTTTGGCAAGATTTTTTATTTCTTGGAGAATTTTTTTGCTTAATTTTTTTTCTAAATCCAAAACCGCTTCCACTGTTCGCGGCAAAATTTCTTCCTCAAAAATCTCTTTTAACAAAAGCAAAGAAAGGCTGTTAGAGCCGCTAAAAATGTCGTCTTCAACCTTGGCTACAATATTTTTGACAACGCCGTGGTAGGAATTTTTTACTTCCGCCAAAACGCGAATTTTTTCAAATTCATTGAAGAATTTTTGCTCATCTTGATCAAATTTTTTTTCTTGATGGAGGTTTTTGTCGTGAAACAGCAAGTAGCACGCGGCCATGTCAGATACGGCGCGAAAGCGGCCAACCGCTGGTTTCGCTGCGTCGAGACCATCTTGAAGTTCTTGCTCCCATTGTTGATGCAAAGGAGAAAAACTTAGAGATGGTCTCGACTCCGCTCGACCAGCGGCGTTAGGGTAGGAAGAAGCAGTGTTAATCTGCGGCAAATTCACAATACCCCCCTCCCCTATC
>CANGQE010000098.1 GCA_947455845.1 Rickettsiales bacterium | reverse complement strand
CGAGATCATTGGTTGTGACGAAGAAAAATCTGATTTTGAAGTAATTAGAATTCTGCTTTTGACGTTAAAAAAGCTGCAGATGAAAAATTTATTAATTGAATTTTCTCTGCCTAATTTTCTAGAAATTTTTCTTGATGAAATCGCTGCTGAAAAAAGAGATGAATTGCGAGTGGCAGTAATGACCAAAAATATGTCGGCGATAAAAATCTTGGCTGGTAAAAACAGTGAAATAATCAGCAAGATTGCAGCTGCAAATGATAGTTTGGAAAATTTAAGCAAAGAAATTTCTGCTCAAATTAAATCTGAGAGAATTTTAAATGAGCTTAAAAAGGCTCAGAAAATTTCTGAATTTTTGCAAAAGAATTTTACCGAGATTGCTGCGCGCTTTGATCTATTTGGTGACCACGAATCTTCCTACCACAACGCCATTGCTTTCGATGTTTTTTGTGGAGATTTTTCTTACCCGATTGCCCGTGGCGGTAGGTATCAAATTGATAATGGCGTAGAAAATCTTAATGCCGTCGGAGCTACGATTTACATGAATCGCTTGCGTAAAATTTAGGATTACAACTTCTGCACTAGATCCTGAAACAAGTTCAGGATCTATTCTGGGTTAAAAAGTGCCAAAGATTTTCTGAACCGCTCCAAACACTGCTAGTAATCCACTCATAATGACCGTGATTTTGATTAGGATGTCGGATTTTAAAAGCTCCATATCCTTTCTAATTACAACGAATTCGTTTCTCATTTCTAGTTTCAGCTCTTTTATCTCTTGTCTCAACTCGCTAATGTCTTCTCTAACTAGGGTGAATTCTGAATCTGTTTTTTTCTCTAAATCTTTAACATCTTGTTTAGTCGCCAAGGTATTTTCATTAACCTCGGTAATAATCTGAGTCTGAACCTCAGCCTGCTCTTGAGTGAATCCAACTCTTCTGAGTCGGTGGACAATTTCAATTTGGGTAAGGGGATGAGGCATGGTTTCAGAGGCAAACATGGGTTTTTGGTGATTCGGGTTAATATTGGTGATCGCGTGGTATCACGATCAGCAAAATTATTTTGGCAAATAAAAAAGTCAACAATCTGTCAAGAAAGCCTTACAACCACTTCCTCTTTTTGAACACCCAAATTGTTGCAATCGAAGAAATTGCCATTAGAGACAAGGCAAATGGATAGCCGATAGACCAGCCCAGTTCGGGCATTTTACCGAAGTTCATCCCGTAAATGCTGGCGATCAAAGTTGGAGGCATGAAGATCAAAGAGGCAAAAGTAAAAATCTTAATAACTTTATTTTGCTCAATATTAATCAAACCTAAAAAGCTGTTTTGGAGGTATTCAAGGCGGGCGAAGTTGAAATTGGCGTGCTCAATTAGGGAGCTAATGTCTTTAATCATAATGCGCAGGCGGTGGTAATTTTCGACCATTAAATCTTCATTGCGATGGAGTGATGAAATCACGCGCTGCTTATCAAACAAGGCTTCTCGCAAGCTCATTGTTAGCTCCTGACATTCGTTAATTTTTAGAATCATCTTCTCGTCTAGGTTTTTATTGTAGCTGATTTTTCTGCTAATCTCGGCGGTGTATTTGGAAACGGCTTCAATTAAGTCGGCGTCAAAATCAATGCGGGCCTCTAAAATGGCGACAAAAATTTTGGAAGGGTTGGCAAAAATTGCCGGAAATTGTTTTATTTTTTTAATGGTCTCGGCAATTACTTTGCTGTCAGAGTAGCGTAAGCTGAAGAGATTCCTTTCGGTTACGATGAATGAAACTTCGCTTTCTTCGAGCTTACCACTTTGGGGAACTAAAGTGATGAAAGTAGAGTTGATTTTAATAATTCCAGAATTTTCTAAATAGCGCGAACTGGTTTCGATTTCTTCTTGCTGTTGACGGGTCGGAAAGTTGATTTTATAAAATTCTTCTACCTCTCTCATCTCATCAATTGTCGGATTCTGTAAGTCGATCCAAACAGCGGTCTCAATTCTATCTACCTCTTTTAGAGAGAAGACTTTTTGCTGATAATATTCTGGTAGCTGAAAAATTCTGATCATAATTTTTAAAAATTGGTTCCAAAACTAAATCGGAAATTTTGAGTCTGATCGTAAACTTCTTGCTTAGCAACCCTAGCGAAATCAAGACGAATTGGTCCCATTGGTGAAGACCAAGCAATACTAAGACCGTAAGATGAGCGCATTGAGCCGGAGTCTGCTATATCAGTGCCTTGTTTGCTGACATTATCCACTCCTTTTACCATCCCATTATCACTAAAGAGAATACCATTAATGCCAAGTTCTTTAGGCAATCCCAAAGGAAAGCGGAATTCAGTAGTTCCTACATAATAAGTTTTACCGCCAATAATGCTGCCACCGACAGCGCTGCCATTAGTCATGGTGCGGGGCCCGATACCGGCATATTGGAAGCCGCGGAAATTATTACCACCTAAGAAAAAGCCGTTATTACTACGCACATCTTGACCGAGACCTTGTATTAGCCCACCGCGCGCTAAAAATTTCAAGATAAAATCGTCAGAAAAAGTTGGGATGTAATAACCGGCGGAGCCCTCGTGTTTAATAGTGCTAATGTCGCCACCAAGTCCAGACAAGTCTTGACTAACTGAGATGTAGTAACCATTTTTTGGGTTAAGAAGATTATCTCTTTTGTCGTAAACTAAACTCTGCCCAACGCTGGAAGTAACATAACTTCCTTGTAGATTTTTAATGCCGATAGAGGCGTTAGTATCAATGTTGCCAATGGTTTGCTGACTAAGTGAATAGTGAATCTGATGGTTCAAAAATTCAGTAATCGCATAATTTCCACGCACAGTAGCGCCATCGGAATCTTGATCGTAAACTAGAGTATTACGCTTACTCATTTGGTAACTAAATAAATCGAAACCAACGTCGATTTGTCGATCCATGAAATAAGGCTTGGTGTAATTTACCTCGCCGGTAAAGCTGCTGTAAGATTTTTGAACGTTAAGACCAAGCTCTTGTCCTGTACCGTTTAAGTTGCGTTCTTTAATTCCGGCGTTGGTGGTCACTCTATTGACGGTGGAATAACCCAAACCCAAATTCAACTCGCCGGTCTTTTTTTCTTTTACCTCAATTTCCAAATCAACTTTGTCGGTGTCGCCAATTCTTTTGCTGTTAAAAATAACTTTTTCGAAGAACCCTAAATTTTCCAAACGTTGTTTTGAGCGATTGATTTTGGTGATATTGTAAGCATCACCTTCGCGGAAGCGAAGTTCACGACGTATTACTTCGTCAAGAGTTCTGGTATTGCCTGAAATGCGAATGTGATCAATGTAAATACGTGGAGTTTCGTTTATAACGAAATCGATATTAATAATTTTATTTTCACGATCGCGCTTCAATACAGGTTCAACATGAGCGAAGGCGTAAGATTTTTCTGACATTATTCCCACCATCTTATCTACGGTCTTTTCCACTAATTCTGAGTTAAACACTTTACCTTCTTTGATCAGAATTTCTTTTTCCAAAATTGATGCATCAAACTTGGCAATATGGTTTACAATATTGACCTCACCGACATTATATTTAATGCCTTCCTCTAATAAAAATGTGATAAAAAATCTATCTTTGGTTGGGGCAATCTGGGCGATTGAGGAAATGGCGGTGAAATCAGCATAGCCCCTAGATCCATAAAAACGGCGCAATTTTTCTTTGTCGAATTCAACGCGATCAGAATCGTAAGTGTCACTTGAAGAAAGGAATTTCCACCATTTAGATTTTTTGGTGGTCACTTCCTCTTGTAAATCCTTGTCAGCAAAAGCTTCGTTGCCGACAAAGTAAAGATCGGAAATTTTAGCTTTAGGTCCTTCAAAAATTTCAAAAATTAGCTCAATACGATTTTGTTCTTTTTGAACAATTTTTGGGTCAATTTTAGTAAGAAAACGTCCCGACTTTAAATAAATGTCATTAATGCGCTTGAGATCGTTCTGCAATTTTGACTTTGTGAAAATCGCCCGTTTTTTTAAACTGACTTCACTTTGCAGTGATTCATCTTCAATTTTTTTATTTCCGATGAATTTTACTTCGGACACAATTGGATTTTCTTTGACCTCAACAATAATTTCGTTACCTTGGCGGGTGATCTTGGACTCAATAAAAAGATCAGATTCGTAAAGTTTTTTTAAAGATTCTTGCAGTGCTTTTTCTGAATTTTTTTTCAATCCTTCGACATCAAGATAAGAAATAATTGTCGCCTCATCGATTCGCTCATTGCCTCTAATAACAATGGATCTGTCGGAATCTGTTTTTGCAAAAGAGGAAAAGTTACAGAAAAAAAACGACAAAAAAACAGCTAGAAATAGAGTTGTTTTTTTGTTAATTTTTTGCATTATTTTGGATGGGAGAGATGGTTGAAATGAGGCTTGCGCGCCAGCAAGATATTGTGTGGTTTTTTTGAATTCAACCAAGCAGTTAACAATTAGCAATTAACTGTTGGTGCACGTATATTAATTGCTAATTGTTAATTGTTATTTGACTTTTGTAAAAAAATATTAACCCTGTCGCCCGCC
Source organism: Rickettsiales bacterium (assembly GCA_947455845.1). Taxonomy (GTDB): domain Bacteria; phylum Pseudomonadota; class Alphaproteobacteria; order Rickettsiales; family UBA1997; genus UBA2645. The sequence goes on along the minus strand of CANGQE010000098.1, from coordinate 1,012 downwards.
TTACAGCGATATATCCGTTCTTGTCAGCTTAATAACAATTTAAACGACGGCTATGTTGCGACTTTTATCTCTCACAGCATTCTCATTATTTTTCACTTTTTCTTCGGCTTGGGCTTTTTCCTTTAAGTTCGCCGAAAGAAAGCATATCCAAGTAGTCGGCTCGTCGACCGTGTATCCTTTTGCAGCGGTGATTGCCGAGACATTTGGACGTGACAGTGAATTTAAAACTCCAATCGTTGAATCAACCGGAACCGGCGGTGGCTTCAAGCTTTTTTGCTTGGGCGTTGGTTTTGATTATCCCGACTTCGCTAATGCTTCGCGTAGAATTGAGCCCAGTGAGCTAAAAAAATGTGCTGAAAATGGTGTGAAAGGCGTAGTTGAAATTAAAATCGGCTATGACGGAATTGTGCTTGCCAATGCCGTTTCCGGTCGAAAATATTCTCTAAGTAAAAAACAGATCTTTCTAGCTTTAGCAGAAAAAGTTCCGGCAAAAAATGGCGGTTCTTTGGTAGAAAATCCTTACCAAAAATGGAGTGATATTGATGCGACTTTGCCGGAAATTAACATCGCAATTTATGGACCTCCCACAACTTCAGGAACTCGCGATGCTTTTGCAGAGTTAGTTCTAGAAGATGTTTGCGTCAATATGAAGGAATTTGCCATTGCCTATCCCGATACCAAAATTCGCAAGAAAAAATGTCATGTAATTAGAAGTGACGGAAAATTTATTGAAGCGGGTGAGAATGACAATTTGATCGTGCAAAAACTTAAAAATGATCACGATGCTTTGGGAATTTTTGGTTTCAGTTTCTTAGAAGAAAATCATGATACGATCCAGCCGGCTTTAATTAATAAAGCGATGCCAACCTTTTACAGCATTGTTTCAGGAGCCTATCCAGTCTCTCGTCCATTATTCATTTATTTCAAAAAAGAGCATTTGGGATTAGTTGCCGGAATGCGTGAATTTGTACAGGAAATTATCAGCCCAAATACCATCGGAGTAGATGGTTAT
>CANGQE010000097.1 GCA_947455845.1 Rickettsiales bacterium | reverse complement strand
GAGATTCGTTTAAAGCGGGATAGCCTCTTGGCATAATTTCTCCTTAAAATTGATGGATTAAAATTAACCAGCGAAAGTGAAAACTTAAGCTGGGATTTCATCAATTTGAGGAGGGAGAGAGTGTCTTAAAAAATGGGGGCATTGCCACCACGTCGTGAAGACGGGGTGACAATGTGGGGAGCGCTTCTACAATACCTCGGAGTCATCCTGAACTTGTTTCAAGATCTGTCTTCCATAAAAAATAAGTTCTTGCCACAAAAGTAATTACTGCAAAAAATCGAACAAAATCACCGCACTTAAAATAACCCAACCCATTATGAAAAAAGACTTTGATTGTTGGAATGACATCAAGAAGAAATTAGACGAAAGTAAAAAGACTCTATTTTTCAAAGAAAGAGATGTCTGGTGGTGTAGTATTGGCTTAAATGTTGGTGATGAGGAAAATGGTAAAAATCAATTTTTCAGCAGACCTGTTTTAGTAGTTAGAAAATTCAATAATCGCTTATTTCTCAGCTAAGAATTTTTGAGAGTAAAAAAATGCGATCAAGAATGGGTGATTTGCCTCACGGACAATTTAACGAAATCAGGAAGAGACTTGCAGAAGTAATCTTGGGGAATTAGTCAGCCCCCAGTTAAGGGGCCCTCAGTGGCTAGTGCCAATTTGTATTGGTATTAAACAAATGTTAATGCGGTTCTGTCAATAAAAAATTTTAAACAGATTAATTCTGCGATAGATCCTGAAACAAGTTCAGGATGACGATGTGGGGAGGATTGCTGTTGAACTCTATTCTCCATCACTCGCTGGTCGAGTGGAGTTGAGACCTATCTAAGTTTTACTACCGCGCTAAAACGTTGAGCGTAAATTACGCTAGGTCTCGACGTAGCGAAACCAGCGGTGTGGGAAGATACTACCCATAAATCACATAGCCACGATTCCTTACAGTCTGTAAGTAATGCGGTTGTTTTGGGTTGGTTTCGATTTTTTTTCTGAGTCTAGTAATTTGTACATCAATGCTGCGTTCATCAATGCCGCCACAAAGTACGGATAAAGTTTCTCGTAAAACTGCGGTGCCTTTTTCTTTGCAGAGGATGCTTAAAATTTTGGCTTCGCTGTCAGTGATGTGGATGAATTCTTCGCCTTTTTTAAGGCGGTGGTCGGTGAGGCTGAAGTGGAAGTCGCCGAAGCGGCAGATATTTTCAGGTTCGGGACGGGGGTTATGTAAACGTTTTAGAATATTGTTGATTCTTAGGAGTAATTCTTTTGGTTCAAAAGGCTTTTGCAAATAATCGTCGGCGCCGGATTCAAGACCTTTGATGCGGTCGTCAAATTCGCCGCGGGCGGTGAGCATTATTACGGGCACTTTCGATGTTTGGCGTAGCTCGGATGTAAATTCAACGCCACTTTCTTTGGGAAGCATGACGTCAACGATTAGTAAATCAAAGACGGTTTCGATCATTGATTTTCTGGCTTCGGAAGTATCTTTAGCGAGAGATGTTTTGAAACCGCTTTCTTCAAGAAAGCGTCCAAGAAGTGTACGAAGGCGAGTATCGTCGTCGATTACTAATATGTGAGGCATGGTTTGTATTTATTAAAAAATAATTTTTTAAGAAGCTTTGGCAATCTCGTCAAATTTTTTCATTTTAGTTAGAAGCTTTTCCAAATTATCCAAACGAGCCATGCAAGGCCCGTCAGATGGGGCGTTGTCTGGGTCTTGATGCACTTCCATAAATACCGCGGCAACACCAACTGCAACCGCAGCGCAGGCTAGAGTTTCAACAAATTCACGTTGACCACCACTGGCACCACCTAGGCCACCGGGTTGTTGTACTGAGTGAGTTGCATCAAAAACTACAGGGCAGCCGGTTTTAGCCATGATTGGTAAGCTGCGCATGTCGGAAACTAAAGTATTGTATCCGAAGCTTACTCCGCGTTCGGTAAGCATTACATTTTTATTTCCGAAATAATCCATTTTTTGCACAATATTTGCCGCATCCCAAGGAGCTAAAAATTGGCCTTTTTTAATATTGATAACTTTTCCGCTTTTAGCGGCAGCTTCTAGTAAATCGGTTTGGCGACATAAAAATGCCGGAATTTGCAAAATATCAACTTCATCAACTTTAGCTAAAATGCGGCAATGTTCTTCGTTGTGAATATCAGTGATAATCGGGCAGTTAAATTGTTTTTTTACTTCAGCAAAAATCGGTAAGGTTTTTTCTAAACCGGCACCGCGTTGTCCGCCAACGCTAGATCTATTAGCTTTGTCAAAGGAGGATTTATAAATGAAATTAATTTTTAACTTGTCGCAAATTCTTTTAATGTTGCTAGCCATCATCAGGCTGTGATCCATTGATTCAGTTTGGCAGGGACCGGCGATCAAAGTGAAAGGAAGGTTATTAGCAATCTGAATATTTCGAACTTGGATAGTACGCATGTTGTTTTTAAATTAATTAAAGTGAAAATCTGATGACAGCTAACTAATTAAGCTCTCGTCAAAATTCAAATCATTAATTCTTTTTAACCAAAAATAGCACATGTTTTCCAAACCATTTAGCTTAATTCTGGTCTACGTCATTACTATTTTTAATGTGATGGTTCTAGCATCGCCAATTATTGCGGCGGCAATTCCCTTCATGCATTTTCAAAATAATTCTATTATTATTGATCATTCAACTTACCAAAAATTACGCTTCGTATTTTTCTTTTTAGCATTTGTGGTTAGTTTTTTAATGCTAGTTTACATGGCATTAGATTTTCTCTTCGGATTTTCGGTAAGGTCTTCTCTTAAAGGCTGCGTGCGCTATCAAAAAATCAAAGATTACGATTTTTTAACTGAACTTTTTGATCAGGCTAAAAATAAATTCGGCGAGAAAAATGTAAAACTTTACATTAAAAATAGCGATGAGGTCAATGCTTACGCGGTGAGCAGTATGGGATCGAAAGCGGTGGTATTAACCCGCGGTATAATTAATCACTATTTAGCTGAATGCCCCGACTCTAAAAAGTTTTTATACGCGCTACGCAGTATTATCGGGCATGAAATGTCGCATTTGGTCAATAAAGATTTTCTGCCGGCTTTTTTGATTATGACTAATCAAAAAATTACCAATTTTGTTTCGATAATTTTGCATTCAACTTTTAGCATTCTTATCCGTTTTTTTAGCTACACCCCTTACGGCGGCAGATATTTTGCCGGTTTGATTTCAGATGCTTACTCAATTCTAAATTTCCTAATCACCTCTTTTAATCGTTTCGTGGTTTACAATTTATACGAATTTATGCGCCGCATTGTTTCGCGTTCAATTGAGTATCGTTGTGATCGTCAATCGGCTAAAGCATTTGGTGGAAGAAATATGTCAATTGCTTTGTCGATGTTGGGCGAGAGCGGATATTTCACGCTTTTCTCGACCCATCCGAAAACCAAATCGAGAATGAAAAAAGTGCAAGAGATGAAATTGACTGACACAATTATCCGACCGGGATTTCTGGAATCGGTTTTCAACTATTTCGCCTTGATGTTTTTAGTAGTAATCTGTCTTTACTTTGCTAAGCAGGCTCACGTTGATCTGATGCTGCGCGAATATATCAGAGATCACGAGGTCATTAATCGCAAACTTTCAATGTTGTGGAAGTTGGTTTCTAAGCTTTTTTAATCCGCTAAGGTTTTTTAATTTTTTATGAAAGATTTTTCGACGCTCGCTGAGTTAGTATCTTTCCAAGCCAGTAATTTCAATAATCCCCGTGCCTTTAATTTTAAAGAAGGGGGGCAGCTTAAGTCATTTTCTAATCAGGAATTTTTTACTAAAATTTTTCATTTTGCCTGTGGCTTAAAAGAAATTGGTCTGCAAAAAAATCAAACTTTTGCGTTGGTTTCTTACCAAAACCCGATTTGGTTAATAGCTGATTTGGGTGCGATTTTAGCCGGTGCAACCACGGTTCCGATTTTTCAGGATATTTCAAAAGAAAATCTGCTTTACGAAATTTCAGATGCGCAGGTGGGGTATGTTTTTACGGATAATGAAGAGTTTCTTCGGGTTGTGGAAAATGAGAAGTTGAGTTTGAAGGTTATTACTTATGGGTTGGAAGGTGAGGTAGAAAGAGATCATTCTGCGGAACAGATCCTGAAACAAGTTAAGGATGACAGTAACTCTAAATCCATTCCCCATCGTTATCCTGAATTTGTTTCAGGATCTATTACGACTAGTTCCAAAACCACCTTCGAAGCCATCATCACACTAGGTCAACAAGCCGTTGAAGCTAAGAAATACAATCTGGAATCACTGCTACAAAACATCAGACCGCAAGATCTCGCAACAATAATCTATACTTCAGGAAGTACAGGAAGGCCTAAAGGTGTAGAGTTAACCCACCAAAATTTAGTTTCGCAAATAAAAGCAACTGCAGAATTTTTTCCACTTTCCAAGCAAGATGTAGCTTTATCGTTCTTACCTCTGGCCCATATTTTTGAACGCATGGTCATGATGTTTTACATTACCGAAGGCATCACAATTTATTTCGCTGATGAAGTTAAAAATGTTGGCAGTCTCTTAAGAGAATTTCAACCAACCTTAATGACTAGCGTTCCGAGAATGTTAGAAAAGGTTTTTGTTCGTATTAAAGATGGTATTGATTCGGCAAGTTTTTTCAAAAAGTTACTCGGAAAAAAAGCTTTGAAGCGCGCTTTGATAAAAGATTCCGAAAGTCCCAAAAATTTCTGCGATAAAGTTTTTGATCGTTTAGTTTACAAAAAATTCCGTCTCGCTCTCGGCGGAAAAATGGAAATGATGATTTGTGGCGGAGCCCCTCTGTCGCAAGATTTAGAACGCTTTTACCAAAATATCGGTGTTAATTTATTTTGCGGTTACGGCATGACCGAAGCTTCTCCCGTGCTCACGGCAAATTGTAAAAAATATCACCGCTTTGGCACTGTGGGTAAAGCTTTCCCCTCTATTGAATTAAAAATTTCTACTGATGGTGAGCTGATGGGTCGTGGCCCCAATATTATGCGCGGTTACCACAATCAACCGCAAAAAACGGCGGAAGTGATTGAAAATGGTTGGCTAAAAACCGGTGATTTGGCGGCGATTGACGCGGATGGATTTGTCAAAATTGTCGGGCGCAAAAAAGAATTATTCAAAACAGCGAATGGTAAATACGTGTCTCCCGTGGCGATTGAACAGAAATTAGTGCAGGAATTGGGATTTTTACTGGGTGCGATTATTGTAGCTGAAGGTAAGAAATTTGTTTCGGTTTTACTTTTTCCTGATTTCGAAATTCTAAAAAAATTCAAAGAAAAATTTAAATTTTCCGGAAATGACGAGGAATTTTTTAAGTTGCGTGCTCTGCAAGATTTTGTGCAGAAAAATATTGAGATAGTGAATAAGCGGCTCGATCACTGGGAGCAAATTCAAAAATTTAAAATCATTACTGATCAAATATCCATTGAGTCGGGTGACATCACGCCTTCGATGAAGTTGAAGAGGAATGTGCTAGAAGAAAAATATGCAGAGGTGATTGAGGGGTTTTATCGCGACTAATTTAACACTCGTCATCCTCGGTGCG
>CANGQE010000096.1 GCA_947455845.1 Rickettsiales bacterium | reverse complement strand
CGGAAATGTCACTTCTCCGCAACTTTATTTTGGATTGCGTAAAGGTCGTGACGCGGTAAATCCAGAAAATTATTTAAAATAATGTCTTTCTTTAAAATATTCTCCAAATCAAAAATCAGCGACCAGCTTAAGAATAGTTCGAGCAAAATTTCTTCGTCAATTACCCAGATTTTTACTCACCGCAAATTAGATGTTGAAACCCTTGAAGAGCTAGAAGAAACACTAATTCTAAGCGATATGGGCAGTGAAGTTGCCAGCACCGTAATCGCTAATTTAAAGGCCAAAAAATTTGAGAAAAACATTGATGAAACTGAGATCAAAAATTTTCTGAAGCAAGAAATAGAAAATATTTTAAAGCCCTGTCAGCGCGCTCTGAAACTGGATGAATCAAAAAAACCGCAAGTAATAATTTTTAATGGTGTCAATGGTGCTGGTAAAACTACGACCATTGGAAAAGTGGCGCAGAATTTAAAAAACCAAAATAAAAAAGTTCTTATCGCCGCCTGTGACACCTTCAGAGCTGCTGCTTCACAGCAATTAGAAGTTTGGGCTAAAAGAGTGAATTGCGAAATTGTTATGCCCCAAAAAGAGGGCGAAGATCCGGCGGCAATTGCTTATAGAGCCTTTGATTTGGCGCAGAAAAATGATTTTGATGTGTTGTTAATTGACACTGCTGGAAGATTGCAGAATAAGCAGAATTTGATGGATGAGCTGAAAAAGGTTAATTCGGTTCTAAAAAAAATTGATGCCAATGCCCCACATGAAAATTTGCTGATTTTAGATGCGACAACGGGTCAAAACGCCCGATCACAATTAGAGGTTTTTAACCAGATTGTGGGCATTACAGGGATAATAATTACTAAGCTAGATGGCTCAGCAAAAGGTGGAATGGTGGTAGCGCTAGCACAAAAATTTGCTAAGCCGATTTATGCAATTGGAATTGGAGAAAGGGTGGAAGATTTGCAAGAATTTGATGCGACAGAGTTTGCAAAAAATTTGGTGGGTCTTTAGTAGGACGCTTGCGAATAGAAACACTCGCTGGTCGAGCGGAGTCGAGACCATTTAGATGTTTAGCTCATTTGTTTCAACACTGGCGGCAAGAACCTATAGATGGTCTCGACTCCGCTCGACCAACGAGTCTACTTATCTCGCGTAATTACAAAATCCACCAATTCCAATAATAACGTAGCTTTAGCACCAAAGGTTCTCAGGTGGGCAACTGCTTGATCCCTAAGTAACTCAAGTTGTTTATTAGCATTTTCCATGCCCAAAATATCCACAATACTGGCATTTTCTTTCGGCTTTTTGTGAATCGCTTCGTCAATTCCAACCTTACCAATATTGATGCCGTGATGATCTAAGATGTCATCTTTAATCTGGAAGGCTAGACCCAAATCATGTGCGTATGAGCGCAAAGCACGTCTCTCATCAACTCCGGAATGACCAAGAATAGCTCCTATTTCAGCCGAGGCCATAAAAAGCTCTCCTGTTTTTAGGCGATGCAACTTTGCCAACTCTTCTTTGGAAATTTGTTGGTTAGCTTTTTCTAAATCAATCATTTGACCACCGACCATACCCTTAAAGCCCGCAGCCTTAGCAACGGTCTTAACCAATTCACAGCGTACAGATGGGTCATGACTAGTTTCAGGGTCAGTCAAAACTTCAAAGGCATAAGTAAGTAGTGCATCTCCCGCCAAAATTGCCGTGGCGTCATTAAATTTTTTGTGACAAGTGGGCATGCCACGACGTACATCATCATTATCCATTGCCGGCAAGTCATCGTGAATTAAAGAATAAACGTGAATAAATTCCATCGCTACCGCGGCATTAAGTGCAGCCATTGGCGAAATGCCAAAAATCTGCGATGAAGCTATTACTAGAAACGGACGAATTCTTTTACCTTCCGACATTGCTGAATAGCGCATTGCCTCTACCAAACGTGAGTCCGGAAATTCATTAGGAAGCAACTCTTCCATTCGTCTTTGAACAAGGATTGAACAAGCTAGTAAGGCTTCTCTGAGTGATTTATTTAACATTTATCAATTATCATTTATCAATTAGCAGCGACAATTCCCAATCACAAAATTGTTAATTGCTAACTGCTAATTGTTAACTCTTTAAAGCTTTCGCCAAATACTTCCCCGTTACTGATTTCTTATTTTTTGCCACTTCTTCCGGAGTGCCTTCAGCAACAATGTAGCCGCCTTTTTCACCACCACATGGGCCAACGTCAATAATGTGATCCGCCGTTTTTAGAACGTCCAAATTATGCTCGATCACCAAAATTGAATTTCCGGCATCGACTAATTTATGTAATACTCTCAGAAGTTTGTTAATATCTTCAAAGTGTAGACCCGTTGTAGGTTCATCAAGAATGTAAAGAGTATCTCCCGTAGCTTTACGACTTAACTCTTTAGCTAATTTAATCCGTTGCGCTTCACCACCGGAAAGTGTTGTCGCACTTTGTCCGATCTTGATGTAACCCAAACCAACATCACATAAAGACTTAAATTTATCGTTAATGTGAGGCATGCTGGAGAAAAAATCGGAAGCATCGTCGGCCGTCATTTCCAAAATGTCCGAAATTGACTTACCTTTATATTTAATTTCCAAAGTTTCGCGGTTGTAGCGCTTACCGTGACAAGTATCACAACGCACGTAAACGTCAGGTAAAAAGTGCATTTCGATTTTGATTAAACCGTCACCTTGGCAAGTTTCGCAACGCCCACCTTTTACGTTAAATGAGAATCTACCAACTTTGTAGCCACGAGATTTTGACTCAGGAAGTGCAGTAAAAAACTCACGAATGTAAGTAAATGCCCCAATGTAAGTACATGGGTTAGAGCGAGGCGTACGACCGATTGCCGATTGATCGATTTCAATAATTTTATCAATTAAATGAGATCCACTTAATGATTCAAAAGGCCCAGCCACTGCTCGTGATTTATTAAGAATTTTATTTAAGGCCGGATAAAGCGTCTTAATAATTAAGCTCGATTTACCACCACCCGAAATTCCCGACACTGCTGCAAACATTTTTAAAGGCAGATTCAGGGTCACGTTTTTCAAGTTGTTAATGGTCGCACCGCGCAAAGTAATAACTTTTTTCGGATCGATTTTGCGGCGCTTGCTTGGCATTTCGATTTTTTTTCTGCCGCTTAAATATTGGCCGGTAATACTATTAGGATCGTTAATTACATCTTGTGGCAAACCTGCTGAAATAATTTCGCCGCCATGAATTCCCGCTCCGGGACCAACGTCGATTAGATATTCTGCTTCGCGCATCATTTCTTCATCATGCTCAACAACGATTACTGAATTTCCTAAATCGCGTAGATTTTTTAGCGTAGTAATGAGTTTGTCATTGTCCGATTGATGTAGACCAATTGAAGGTTCATCGAGCACATACAAAACACCGGAAAGCCCTGAGCCAATTTGTGAGGCCAGACGAATTCTTTGTGCTTCACCACCCGATAAAGTTCCGGCTTCACGATTAATGGTTAAATATTCTAAACCAACATTGCGTAAAAAGCCTAAGCGCCGAGTAATTTCTTTAAGTAGGCGTTCAGCAATTTGTTGCTGCATTGAAGTTAATTTTGGTTCCAATGTATTGAACCAATCAACCGCTTTTTCCACTGACATTCTGCTAACTTCACCAACATGCAAACCGGCGATTTTTACCGACAAAGCTTGTTCATTCAAACGGTGACCGTGACATTTTTCACAAGTTTTTAAAGTTTGGAATTTCGCCAAATCATCACGCATTGATTCACTTTCGCTTTCCAGATATCTTTTTTTCAAACTGTTAATTACACCTTCAAAAGTTTTTTTTACTTTGATTGCTTTCAGACCATCTTCAATTTTAATTTCGACAGTTTCGTCACCCGTGCCGTAAAAAATTTTATTTTTTATTTCGGGAGCCAGTAGTTTAAAAGGCTCATCAAGACTGAAATCGTAGTGCAAAGACATTGCTTGCAAAACCTGCTGGTAGAAGCGCTCTTGCACACCCTGCCAAACAGCAATGGCACCTTGGCGTAAACTTAAATTTTCATCTTCGACAACCAAATCTTCACTAAAATAAAGTTCAGTTCCCAGACCATCGCAATGTTTGCAGGCACCAAATGGAGAGTTGAAAGAGAAGAGTCTCGGTTCAATTTCAGGAATTGTAAAACCGGAAATCGGACAAGAGAATTTCTCACTAAAAACTAACATATCGCCAGTTTTATGCTCGGATTTAGCGCCTTCCGGGATACTAACAATTTCTACGTAAAGTAAACCCTCCGAAATTTTTAAAGCAGTTTCAACCGAATCAGCCAATCGGTTTCCAAGATCTTCAGCGATTACGATACGATCAATTACAACCTCAATATCATGTTTTTTGTTTTTATCTAAAGCGGGAAGAATTTCGTTTAAATCATGCACTTTCCCGTCAACTTTAATGCGTTGGAATCCTTGTTTACGAGCGTTCATCATCTCTTTGCGATATTCACCTTTTTGGCCACGTACAATTGGAGCCAACAAATAAATTCGGGTTTTTTTCGGTAAGGATAAAATCTTATCAACCATCAGAGAAGGCGACTGGCTCTCGATCGGATTACCGGTCTCAGGAGAATAAGGCACGCCAACACGGGCGAATAAAAGACGGAAATGGTCGTAAATTTCAGTAACTGTTCCAACCGTTGAGCGCGGATTGCGAGAAGTAGTTTTTTGGTCAATTGCAATCGCAGGAGAAAGACCCGTAATTGATTCAACATCCGGCTTGTCTTGCATGTCTAAGAATTGACGCGCGTAGGAAGAAAGGCTTTCAATGAAACGGCGCTGGCCTTCGGCGTAAATAGTATCAAATACCAATGAAGATTTACCCGAGCCACTTAATCCCGTTACAACGACCAACTGGTTTTTAGGAATTTCAATGCTGACGTTTTTTAAATTATGCTCTTTAGCGCCGGTAACCTTGATAAATTTTTCTTCCATGTAATGAAAATGATGAAATTGGGAGCAGAGAAATTAAAAATAAAAGCGAAGTTACAATTCTTAATTCATTATTCTTAATTCTGAAATGAAAAGATTATTAGTTTTGACGAAATATTAACTCCAAAAGTTCGCTGGTCGAGAGGAGTCGAGACCACCTAGAGGTTCCTGCCGCCAATGTTGCAAGAATAAATCAAACATAAAAAGGTCTCGACTCCGCTCGACCAACGGGCTTTGGAAAGAGTAGTGTTTATCAAAATCACAAAAAACCCGCCACAAGCTTCCTTGTGACGGGCCTTTGTTAGAAGAAGTTTGCTTGGATAAACTTCCCATCTTTTCGTTGAGAAAAGAGCTTACGCTATCTACTTAGGTCAATGAAGAAACTACCGATATCGTAACTAACAGAATTAATGGAATGAATACCATAAGTTAGTTTAAATTTAGTAGTTATTAAGACGAGAGGCCTATCACAAAACCAATCTTCAGAAGACCGGCTAAGCAACGACTTCAAGCATATAGCAAAATCAATTAAGATTTTTTGCCACCTCACCCCGCACCTTTTTCATTTCAAAATCAGTCAGTGGGATGAGACCTTTTTGCAGCAAATAACCATCTACTCCGATGGTATTTGG
>CANGQE010000095.1 GCA_947455845.1 Rickettsiales bacterium | reverse complement strand
GACAAGTTAATAGTAAGATAAATACTAAAAGCATTGTCACCCCGTCTTCACGACGGGTTCCAGTCAGCGCAGTAAAGACTATTTTTAATCATAAATTTCCTCTCTGAAATCTAGGTTTCTCATTGATAATTTTTAAAGAATAATAACGTTGTGTAACTAGATTTTCTCCCAAGCTCATTTCCAACCTTTGCACAAAAATGTCCGACTCTAAAACTCCTCTTTTAGACCAAATAAAAATCCCTGCCGATTTAAAAAAATTTGCCTTGCCGGAGATTAAACAAATTTCCGATGAACTTCGTATTGCCACCATCGCAGCGGTTTCGCAAACGGGTGGACATCTTGGAGCCGGTCTTGGTGTAGTCGAAATCACCACCGCTTTGCATTACGTTTTTGACACGCCGCACGACAAAGTAATTTGGGATGTCGGTCACCAAGCCTATCCTCACAAAATTCTGACGGGACGCCGTGATCGCATGAATACAATAAGACAGCCTAATGGTCTTTCAGGATTTACCAAAAGATCGGAAAGTGAATTTGATGTATTTGGGGCAGGGCACAGCTCTACATCTATCTCGGCGGCACTAGGAATTTCAGTTGCAAAAAAATTTAAAAAAGAAAAATCGCATGTAATTGCGGTAATCGGTGATGGCGCAATGTCAGCGGGAATGGCTTACGAAGCCATGAATAACGCCGGTGCGCTCGAAGATGAATTTTTTCATGACAATCGTTTAATCGTGATTTTAAATGACAATGACATGTCAATTGCGCCGCCAACTGGGGCGATGTCGCATTATTTTTCCCGCCTTGCTTCTTCCAAATCTTACTTAAAAATTCGCGACCTTACCAAAAAACTTTCGCACCATCTGCCTGATTCAATCGCGCGTTTTCCGCGCAAGCTGGAAAAGGCCACCAAAGAATGGTGGATGGGTGGCAATATTTTTGAAGAAATGGGTTTTTATTACGTCGGGCCAATTGACGGGCATGATTTGGATGTGTTGGTGCCGATTCTAAAAAATATTCAAGCTGACCATTCGACCGATCCTATCCTAATTCACTGTGTCACCCAAAAGGGCCGAGGCTACGTTGAAACCATGAAAAGTGACGACAAGCTGCACGCTGTGGCCAAATTTAATCCTGAGACGGGAGTACAAGAAAAGCCAGCGGCGGGGCATCCGAGTTATTCTAAAATTTTCGGAACGCGCTTGGCCGAGCTTGCTAAAACTGATGAAAAAATTCTGGCAATCACTGCGGCAATGCCGAGCGGTACGGGTTTAGATGTATTTGCCAAAAATCACCCAACTAAAATTTTTGATGTTGGAATTGCTGAGCAGCACGCCGTAACTTTTGCTGCCGGTCTTGCCTGTGAAGGTCTAAAGCCTTTTGCGGCAATTTACTCAACCTTTTTACAACGTGCTTACGACCAAGTTGTTCACGATGTTGCCGTACAAAAATTGCCGGTAAGATTTGCCATTGATCGCGCCGGCTTTGTCGGCGCTGACGGCCCGACCCATGCTGGTTCATTCGACATTGCCTTTTTGATTAACTTGCCTGATTTCGTTTTAATGGCGGCAGCTGACGGGCAAGAATTGGTAAAAATGGTTAACACAGCCAATGCAATCAACGACCGCCCAAGTGCCTTCCGCTTCCCGCGCGGCGAGTCCGACAAGGAAATAAATTTTAGCGACAATGAAATTCTAGAAATCGGCAAAGCGCGCGTGGTGCAAACAGGAGCAAGGGTTTCGATAATTTCTTACGGTACAATTTTGGGTAACGCAGTTGCGGCATCTAAAATATTGGCGACCGAAAATAATCTAACTCCTACCTTAGTTGACGCTAGATTTGCTAAACCATTCGACGAAAAATTATTTGCTGAATTGTCCAAAACTCACGAACTTCTAATCACAATTGAAGAAGGCACCATCGGCGGTTTTGGCTCAGCCGTAGCACAATTTTTGCTTTCAAATGGCTTATTAGATGGCGGCTGCAAATTCCGTTCCCTAGTAATGGCTGATGAATTTATCGAACAAAATAAAATCGATGCAATGCGCGATGAAGCGGGGATTGGGGTAGGCGATATTGTTGAAACTGTGAAGAGATTGTTGAGGTAAAAGCCTTCTTTGCAAAGGTAACCATATATTTAAGTGGCTACTCATCACGTCATTGCGAGCGCAGCGCGGCAATCCATGTTCCTACGAGTGCGTGAATAGATGGATTGCCGCGCTGCGCTCGCAATGACGTGATGAGTTTTGTGTTGAAAACTTAAGTATATAGTTCCCTTTAAAGCTTGTTTGCAAATAGTTGATTACATGAACTGGGCCTTTTATCGCGCTTATGCAATGATTTTTTAAAAGAGAAGGTGAGTTTGGTGTGCGACATTTACGATTTCGCAAAATATCCAAAGAATTTTTACAACAGAAAGAATGCTTTTGAGATTAGTAAGGTGAGCGCTTTGGAAAAGCTAGGCAACAAAAAAAGTCCTTCGGGGCTAGAGAGCTTTTAACTCTGCACGGCATGGAGCCGACTTTCGCACCCGATAGGACTTCGGAGGTAATTCTTTTTATGACTTGTTTTCAGTCAAGAATTATTTTTTAGAGTTTTGGGTGAATTTTGTTGGTAGTTATTTCGCTTCAAAAAACCTAGAAGCGCTCACAGTAAAGGTGACTTCAACATTATCTTTTACACCATTAGCTTTTTTTTCTTCGTTGTCACCAACTCCAAAAGCGCTACGTTTAATGGTGGTTTTGCCCACGGCTATTGCTTTGGCACCGCTATATTCTTGGAAGGTGAAGTCGATGGAGGTGGGGATGGATTTGCCTTTTATGGTTAAATTGCCATCGGCGTGGAAGATTTTTTTGTCGCTGCTAGAGGTAAATTTGTCAGCGGTGAAAATTGCTTTAGGAAAGGCTTTTGTGGAAAGCCATTCTGGTCTTTGGATAGCGCCTGAGGCGTCGATGGTGGAGGCTGTAACTGAGCTGGTATCGATCTCAATCATAACTTTACTTTGAGCTAATTGATTTTTATCAAAATTAATTTTGCCGTTAAAAATTCTGAAAGAGCCGCTAATGCTAGAAGCATCTTGGGCAGCTCTAAATTCTATTTTGCTTTGATCGGGAATGATTTTCCAAGCAGCAACTTCGGCAGCGTTGGCGGAAGTTGTGCAGTAGATGGTGGCGAGGATTGTGAGAAGTTTTTTCATAAGGTGGTAGTTTGTTAATGATTGATTAAGTAGTTCGCTGGTCGAGCGGAGTCGAGACCATTTTATTTATGAGGAATTATTCTATTTTTTTTCCGTAACTCTAAATGGTCTCGACTCCGCTCGACCAGCGAATTAGTTAAGTTTTAGCAACTTCCTTTTCCAATTTCTTAATTCGGCAACGATCGCGCAAACTCTTGAAAAAACCGCCGATTAAATTTGCTGAGCAGGCTAGAATTCCAAACAACATGCCGAAGACAAAAAACATGAGTATGACAATGAAAACACGGGTGTCGATGTCGAAAGGTAGTGGGTAGAAGTGAATCGTGATGTCGTCGCGATTATTGACCATGAAGATCACGAGACCAATTAGGATGATGTAAAGAACCAAGGAGCGAATGATGCGGATGGTGGATTTTAGAAAGTTTAGCATGGTTTTGGTAGAGGTTAATAATTGTTTTGGAGTTGGCGAATAGATCCTGAAACAAGTTCAGGATGACAGTGGAGGGAGAGTCTAGAGTTACTGTCATCCTGAACTTGTTTCAGGATCTATTCGCCAATATAAAATTTACTGTGATTTATCCGTCACCAATTTCAACAAATCATCATCAATTTCCGGCTTGGTTTTAAACCATGCTTCAAATCCGATCAGGGCTTGATGTACCAGCATTCCAATTCCGGTAGTGATTTTATTACCGCGCTTAGAAGCTGATGTTAAAAGCTCGGTCATTAGTGGTTTGTAAACAATGTCGTAAACGATTGCTTCACGATTGAGATTTTTTAAATCAATTTCCAAAGCTTCTTGGCCATTCATGCCAAGGGAAGTTGAGTTAGTTAGCAAATCACATTCGCCCAAATTTTTTTCAAAATCTTTTTGATCTAAAAATTTTATTTCACAGTTTTTTTCGGAAGCAAAATTAGTGAAATTTTTAATCAATTCAGCAGCGCGAATTTCACTGCGATTGGTAATGTAAATTTTTTTAACTTGCGATTTGATAAGTCCGAAAACTATCGCCCGCGCTGCTCCTCCGGCTCCGATAACAAAAGCGGTTTTGCCTTTTAAATCAAAATCAGGATGAGAATTTTGTAAATTATTTAAAAATCCGGCGACATCAGAATTGTGACCGAAAAGTTTTTTATCAGGGGTAATAATTACTGTATTTACTGCGCCCGTCAAAGTGGCGGTTTTGCTTTTGTAATCGCAAATTTTGTAAATTTCTTCTTTGTGGGGTAAGGTGACATTAAAGCCGGCAAATCCTTGGTTTAGTAGCTCTGCAATTCCTGTTGCAAGATCTTCTTTGACAATTTTTTTAGATTCGTAAGTTCCGTTAATTTGATGTTTTGCTAGTAGAAAACCGTGAATAGTTGGTGATAAAGAATGTGAAATCGGATCACCGATTACCGCTGCTTTAATTGTCATGTTTTAGAGTGTGAAAGGATAAATTGCGATTTTACCAATTATTAAAACTGCGTCCAAGCCAACTGCAATCGGAGTGACAGCGGTTTTGCCGATATTCTTAACAATGCCGGAGTCATTGTAATGAATTCGAATTGTACGAATTGAACTCATTTGAGACAGATTTTGATTCAAATATTTAGCAGCGTATCTACGGCCGGCTAATTTGATTTTGATGGTGATGGTATCATTACGATCAGGGAAAAATCTTAGAGCTTGTAAGCGATATTGATCTTCCGGAGGAAGCAGGCTGAAGGGGCCATGCATTACAAAAGATCCCTCAATATCGTTATTAGAATCTAATTTTAGATGGGTTTTATCGGTATCAAGAGAAAGAACGCCGGTTTGTTTTAAGGATAAAATATCTCTAAAAGTGCCGGAATTATCGGTAAATACGTAGTGATAATTTGTGCCTACAAGTACAACGTAACGACCGTCTGATCCTACGAAAAATTGCTCAACTCTTTCATCGTAACTTTTATCACCCCAGATAAAACCTGTTACGGTGCAGGAGGATAAAAATAAAATAGTGAGACTGAGAAGAGTGGTTCGGAGAATTTTTTGAAATGTCATTTTTAATAATTTATCAGTTAACAATTATCAATTAACAGTTGGTGGATGAGCAAATGTTAATTGCTAACTGCTAATTGACTTAAAATATCTTTCCTAACCTGATCTAGTTCGGAGTCGCTTAAAGCTACAAGTCCACCATGAACCAAATAGCCATTTTTCCCGATAGTGTCAGCGTCAATAATTTCTTTTATAAAATCTCCCATGTCAGGTAACAGCTTTAAATGCTCTTTCTTAAAATAAACAAAAAGTGGACGTGACAGACCATATTGTTTAGAAGCAATAGTGGTAGGGCTTGGATCAATATTATCAATTTGAGCAACTTGAATTAAATTGCGATTTGCGACCACAAAATTGAATCCCAAAATGCCAAAGGCGTCAGGATTATTTTTTAGATTTTCCACAATCAG
>CANGQE010000094.1 GCA_947455845.1 Rickettsiales bacterium | reverse complement strand
TGGTTTGATTCAAGATCGGTAACGTAAAAAAATGTTACACCGCTGGTTGTGTTTAATTTCATGCGCCACGCAAAGCGTTGGCCCTCACCGGTCCAAGAAACATTTCCGGGGTAAAGTAAATATCGTAATGGAAGTATTATTTGTGTAACGGTCCAAATTATCATCAGGAAAATTATCACTTTCTGTTTAAGACGAGATACTTCTTCAAATAAATTCGACTCTCCTGTTTTGTTGAAGAATTTGAAAATTTTCTTCGGCCAATCTGCGTCGAAAAAAATCGCGGTTATGGCAATGCTCATCCATGGAAAGGATCCTATTTGAAAAGCGTGATCATTCAAAATGTGGAAGACGCAGTAAAGAATAAAAACGTAAATTCGGCTTCGCTTAAATAGTAGCAATGGTGCGCCGGCTAAATGTAGAATTACAGTTCCGTAGGCGGCAATGGTTAGTGACCAATTTTGAGTAAACAGGTAATGTAGCGGAGCAATGGTGTCAACTTGAGCTAACCAAGGCTTGAGAGGCATTAGGCGTGATAGCCAATCGTAATTAATTTTAGCCAGTCCGGCAAAAATTAGAATTATTTCCATCTGTAAACGAAGCAAAAATATCGGCCAGAAAGAAATTTGCTCGGTTCTTATTCGGGGATTAAAATATGTATCGAGAGAAAAGTAGCGATGCGCCGGCATGAATGAAAGCAAGATGCCGAACAATATTATCATGTAATAATGGTTCAGGTAAGCTGACTGCTCAATAAAGAAGGCATAGGTAAAGCCCAAGGTAAATAATATTATCGAGATGCGATAAAATAGGCCAAGAGTAATGAAAATAGCGAGAGCAGCCAAGAGACAGAAAAACCAATAGATCCATTCTTTGGGTAAATTACTAACCCATTCAAAGCCGTAATATTTAAAGTGGAATTTTGGCTCAACGTAAGCTTCGAAAATTATATCAGAGGCAATCAAATCATAACATTCCCACAAAATCAAAAGACCGAAAGTAATGCGGGTGATAACAAGGGAATAGATCGGCGTTGCCTGAAATAGTTTGTGTTTAAATAACATTTCTAATTTTTTATTTCCGCATCCGGCGTAATTTTGTTAATCATGGCGCGCCTTAATATAGTGTGGCATAGCAGGTTGGCGACTACCAAATTTAGCACAATTAAAGCAATTATTTTAGAAAAAGAGATCCAAGAAAATCTTTCGATCTCAACGCCGATTAGTAGTAGCGGAATGATGTAGCAATTGGTGATCATGACTACGTGAGTCATGGTAAAAACATCCTTGGCCTTCAAAAAAGCAAAGGCTGCCGCAATGAATAATAAAGCGGCTGACATCACGACGACTAAAGCAACGTAACTCATGTTAAATTTTCTTTCGGTTGAAAAGCAGGAATAAAACTGCGACCAGTTTTAGTAGGAATAAAATTATTACGATGTCCAAAATCGCATCAAAATTAGCGATCGAATTAATGACAATCAGGATAATGATATTGGTAAAAATGAAGTAAAAACTCAGAATTTTTTCGTAAGAATTTTGGGCAATAAAAAAACGGATGGTGATGATGGCCAGCGAGAGGATGATGATGAAGGAGACTATTTCGGACATGGGGCAATTAACAGTTAACAGTTAGCAATTAACAGTTAACGCGATCAATGATAATTGATAATTGTTAACTGTTGCTTGTCTAATAAATTCCTACGGGATCCGAGTCAGGTTTGATATCAAGACTATCAATATCACCACCGCTTTCTTCTTCCGCCGGTGCGTCGGCATTTTCCATGGAGTCATTTACTTTGAAGGCTTCGAAGAAAATGTGATCTTTTGGAGTTGCCGGGGTAGGGAATTTTCCGGTATTGCGATCGACTTTGACAAATCTCACAGTACTAGGAACACGGAATGGTGTAGAAGGTGTAGATTTTAAAGCGTCTTTCATGAAGTTGATGAAGACTGGTAGGGCCACGGAAGCACCAGTTTCTTCGGAACCTAAAGTTTTCGGCGTGTCAAATCCGATGTAAACTGCGACTACTAAATCAGGTGAGAAGCCAACGAACCACGAATCGTAAGAATTATTGGTAGTACCGGTTTTACCGCCGATAATTTTCCCTACTGCTCTTGCGCGTACTGCTGTACCACGATCTACAACGCCTTGTAGCATTGAAGTAATTTGGTAAGCGGTGGCGGAATCAGTAACTTGCTCACTTCCTTCATCTAGAAAAGGGACAGGTAGCTGGTTAATATCTTTCTCAACATAATCATTGAGGTTAGGAATGGAGCAATCTTTGCACAGTCTTTTATCGCGGCGATAAATGGTTTTACCGTCACGATCTTGAATTTTTTCAATCATTACGGGCGTAATTTTTTTGCCGCCATTGACCATCATTGAATAGGCTGTAACCAAGCGTACCATAGTGGTTTCGGTTGATCCTAAAACTAAAGAATAGATTTTTTGCGGCTCATCGCTAATGCCAAATCTTTTTACAACTTCGGCAACTTTATCTAAGCCAACTTGATTAGCCATTCTGACAGTTGTGACGTTGCGTGATTGTTCAAGGCCAATCCGTAAAGTTGTTGGGCCGTATAATTGTCCGGAATAGTTGCTAGGGCGATAAGGAGGAAGTCCGAAGCCTTGATCAAGAGAAATTTCCTCATCCATGATTACACTTGCCGGTGTCATGCCACTTTCCAAAGCCGCAATGTAACCAAAAGTTTTCATGGTTGAGCCGGGTTGACGCATCGCTTGAGTAGCGCGGTTAAATTGGTTAGGACCATCGACATAACCACCCATCATGGCCACAACTCTTCCGGTATGTGGATCCATTGCCAGTAGAGCTCCGTTAACTTCAGGAATCTGGCGCAATAGATAATTTTCAGCTTTGGGGTTTTTTTCAACTAAGATCACATCACCAACTGCAAAAACATCGGTAATTTTTTTCAGAGCAGGTCCAATTGAATTTACATTAATATGTTTTCTGGCCCATTTTAAAGAGCTGAATTCGATGATTCCGATGGTGCCATTTTCAAGTCCGATGGAAGCGCTATCTTTGGATAGAGATAATATAATGGCCTTGTTCCAAGTTTCTTTGTAAAGTTTTTTAGTATCGAATTTTTGTAGATATTCCTGCCAATTTCCTGAAACGTCAGCTTTATCTAGTGCTCCGCGATAACCATGTTTTTGATCGTAATCTTCAACACCGGCTTCAAAAGTGGTGGCGGCAATTTTTTGCAAGCGCGAATCAAGCGTAGTACGAACCACAATACCATTTTCAAAAACACCATCGGAACCATAAAGATCAGTTAGTTCTTTCTTAACGCTATCGGCAAAAAATTCAGCTTTAGAAAGTTCATCTTCTTCTTTGGTTTTTAAAACGATCGGTTTCTCCATCGCCGCATTACCTTCAGCCTCAGTAATAAAATTTTCTTCAACCATGCGATTAATTACCCAATCGCGGCGGATTTTAGCTTTTTCAATATTTTTACGAGGATCAAGTTTTGAGGGTGCTTTCGGTAAAGTTGCCAAGAGCGCATCTTCTTCGATACTTAATTCATCAATCGATTTGTTAAAATAAACTTGTGCTGCAGCGGCTACACCGTAAGAGCCAGAGCCAAGATAAATTTGGTTTAGGTAAAGTTCTAAAATATGATCTTTAGAAAAAGCCTGAGTCATGCGGAAGGCTAAAATCGCTTCCTTAACCTTACGTTGCAGAGTTCTTTCTCTAGTTAAGAGGAAGTTTTTTACTACTTGCTGAGTAATGGTTGAAGCACCGCCCATACCGGGATCACCTTTTAAAACGGCGAAGAAGTTTTGTACGGAAGTTCTGAAAATTGCTAAAGGATCAATGCCGGAATGGTTGTAAAAATTAGAATCTTCAGCAGCTAAGAAAGCATTAATCAAATTTTTTGGAATGATATCGATGGGGGCAAATATTCTTTTTTCTTTGGAAAATTCAGTGATTAAAGAGCCGTCAGAAGCGTAAAGACGGGTGGTAATCATGGGGTGGTAGTTTTTTAGCTGCTCGTAATCAGGTAGGTTTTCACTGTATCTTTTGAAAATGAAAAATCCAAAGGTGACGGAGATTAGAAGTAGGAATATCGAGGCTGCAAATATGGTGCTTAAAGTTTTTTTCATTTGTTTTTTTGGTTCGGCAAAAGGGCGGTTAACAGTTAGCAATTATCAATTAACAGTTGGGGTTTAACTGTTAATTGATAACTGTTAACTGATCTTCAGGTTTTATTCTTAGCAAAATACTCATCAATCGCCTGAGTCAAACTCTCGGCAACCTTACGTTTGTAAATTAAACTATTAAGCAATTTCTCCTCATCCTTATTGGATAAATAGCCAAGCTCAATCAAAACCGAGAGCATGTCGGGAGCAGTTAAAACGGCAAATCCGGCAAATCTGTGGCTGTTTTGGAGAATGTTAATTTCGGAATTTTTAATTGACTTAACGGCAATGCTGGCAAAGCGCGAGGACCCGTTCATAGTGTCGCGTTGAGATAAGTCAATTAGAGTTTTCATGACGTCGGCGCTGGCGTTGGAAAAATTAACACCGTTAATAATATCGGCGCGGTTTTCTTTTTGGGCGAGTAATTCAGCTTGGCGATCCGATGATTTTTCGGACAAGGTATAAATTGAAAATCCGGCAACATCCGAATCGGCAATGGCGTTGGCGTGAAGTGAAATAAATAAATCAGCCTTTTTCTTGCGAGCAATATCTACCCGTTTTTTTAGGGGAATGAAAATGTCGGTGTCACGGGTTAAGTAAACTCGGTAGCGTTTGGTGTTGATGAGCTGTTTACCCAATTCTTTAGCGTAAGATAAAGTTAGGTTTTTTTCTTTAGTGCGGGCAAAAGTTCCGATAGTTCCGGGATCTTTACCACCATGACCCGAATCAATTACGATTACGGGTAATTTTTTTAACACTGCGTTGTTCTTGAACTCTAAATTTTTGGGAATTTTTTTAACAACATATTTGGTTGAACCGTCGGGGTTGGTCACTTTTTCGGTTTGCACATCAAACTCTTCAACTTTGGAAGAAATAAAGTTTGCTGGATTATCGGTAGTTGTTTGAGGTTCTATTTTAACTGCTTGCGGAGCATCTTGTGGCGCTGTTGTAGCTGTTTTGGGAAGTTTTTTAACCCCAACAATTTCGGCAATAATTTTACCAAAATTTTCTTTCTTTACCTTTTCAAAATGGACTTTCTGAATCGTAATTTTTTGGTTTAAATCAAAAACAAGGCGCAAAGAATTAGGATTGTTTTTACTGCGAATTGAAGTGACAAAAGCCGGAAGGACGGTTTTTTCTAGCTTATCGATATTACCATTGGTGACGTCAATAACTAATCGCGGTGGGTTTTCGAGAGTAAAAATTTCAAAGTTAGTTTTTTTGGAAAGTGTAATTTCTAAGCGATTATTCTCGGTAAATTTTATTTTCTGCAGGGCAACCACTTCATCCTGAGCCCAAATTTTTTGCGACAAGAAACACATTGCCAAAGCAATAAGCAGAGCTGCTTTAATGTGTTTTAGGTTGAGCATTTTGGGAATTAGGGAAATTGTAAATGAAGGGACTTTTTCTATTTTTAAATTTTAGATTGTTTGTAGCAACTTTTAAGTTTACTCGCCGGTCGAGCGGAGTCGAG
>CANGQE010000093.1 GCA_947455845.1 Rickettsiales bacterium | reverse complement strand
TTTAAAGCTTCGACCACTGTGATTTTAGAAAAATCTCGATCACTATTAAAAAAGGGACCGCCGGAAGCAGTGAGGGTTATTGACTCAATTTCATTTAGATTTTCATTTTCAAAAATTTGGAAAATGGCATTGTGCTCGGAATCAACTGGAATGATTTTAGCGCCACTTTTTTTGGCAGCGGCATTGAGAAAACTTCCGGCGCAAACTAGAGATTCTTTGTTGGCTAGTGCAATGTTCGATCCCGCTTCAATTGCAGCAAGCGTTGGCAACATTCCGGCAGCGCCGACAATTGCTGAGACAAATAAATCACATTTGATTTTTGCCACTTCAATAATGGCGTTTTGACCGCAAGATATTTGACAGTTTTTAAGATTTTGTAGCGCTGATTTTAGTTGAGGAAAAAGTTTTTCATTTTCAATTACAACGTAAGAAGGCCGGAATTGTAAGGCTTGAGCGATTAGGGTTTCAACATCGTTACGCGCTACTAATGCCAGAATTTTAAAATTCTCAGGCGCGTTTTTAACCACCTCAATGGTGTTTTTTCCGATTGATCCGGTGGAGCCGAAGATGGAGATTTTTTTCATTTGAAAATGGAGCGTTTTTTTACGGAAAATGGTGGGCGTGAATAGATCCTGAAACAAGTTCAGGATGACAGTGGGGGGAGTACTAGAGTTACTGTCATCCTGAACTTGTTTCAGGATCTATTCACTTGCAATAAAGCAAACTTACTTCTTCTTTTTCAATCCACCCTTACCCTTCTTCGGATCCTCATACCTCAAGCCCTCATCCTGCAACAAAGCTTCCAAACTCAAAGCCTTCTGCTGAGTCTTATCCAAGATAAAAGTAATTTCTGGAATAACCCGAAGCGCTACTTTTTTCGCTAGTTGGTAGCGAAAATGTGGCGCGACTTCATTTAACTTTTCGACAATTTTTTTGTGCATCGGTTCATTGCCGAAAATATCGATAAAGATCTGCGCATGCTTAGCATCAGGGCTGACATTGGCTTCTAGAATCGTAATGTAACTACCCGGAACTGTTAAAATATCGTCACGCAGAAATATTTCTGACAATACACGTTTGACGGTTTCACCGATTTGGAGCTGTCTTTGAGACTTCATGGGGGTTAAAAATAAATTGAGAATGCAACAGATCCTGAAACAAGTTCAGGATGACGATGGAGGGGGTTTTGGTGTTAAACTCCACCATTCCAAACCTCTCTGTCATCCTGAACTTGTTTCAGGATCTATTCCAACACTAAAACCTTTTATACTGCTGAATCCCCTTCAACACAATGTCGAAGGTGCAGAGTTTGATTGACTTGGGATCTAACACTATTGAGCTACGAACCGAAGCAGTAATTAACTTACGGTCGCTTTCTTCATAGGCTAAATATTGGTAGTCTTTCTCGTTGTAAGGATGGCCTTCGAAATACATTTCTGTTTCGAGTTTGCCGAATTTAGGGTTGTAAATGTTCATGTTAATGTGCGGAGCTCTACCCGGATTGGATCCGGGCATGATGGTGATGAAGTGGTAATTGCCGAGATTGTCGGTAATGGTGCGTCCGGACATGCTGAAATATTTGTCGATGTACTCGCTGTTTGGTTCGAGTAAAGTGTGATATTTTCCTGCCGCGTTAGTTTGCCAAATTTCGATTACCACGCCGTCAATTGGTACTCCGAAAGAATCGATTACTGTTCCTTGGATAAAAATTATTTCGCCGTAAGCGCGGTAGAATGAGCCGACTTTTTTTGCCAAATTATTGGTAGTGGCAAAAGTATCGGGCATTGATAAATCAGCAGTGAAAAAGCGCGATGGGGTTGGTTTTCTTGGTTCAAAAACAGATGGGGTTTCTTTTTGGAATTGATTTACGGGCTTGCCGGTAACATCTTTAAACTCTTTAAATTCGCGTGGAAAAGTAGGGGGAAGGTCTTCATCAGCAAAGGCGCTGCTGTAACAAAATAGCAAAAAAACTGTGAAGATTATTTTGATCATACTTTGGGAAGAGTGACTCCGGTTTGTTTCATATATTTGCCACTACGCATGTCGTAAGAGGTTTCGCAAGGTTGGTCGCCTTTAAAAAATAGAAATTGGCAAGCACCTTCAAAGGCGTAAATTTTTGCCGGAAGTGGTGTGGTATTAGAAAATTCTAAGGTTACATGCCCTTCCCAACCCGGTTCCAAAGGGGTAACATTTACAATAATTCCACATCTGGCGTAAGTTGATTTGCCAACGCAAATTACTAAAACATCTTTCGGAATACGGAAATATTCTACTGTGCGCGCTAGAGCAAAGCTGTTTGGTGGAATTATACAAACGTCAGTGGTGCGATTGACAAAACTATTTTCGGAGAAATTTTTAGGATCAACAATTGCGGAATCGATGTTGGTAAAAATTTTAAATTCGCTGGAAACGCGAGCATCGTAACCGTAAGAAGAATTGCCGTAGGAGATAATTTTATTGCCTTGTTCGTCTAACTTAACTTGCTTTGCAGCAAAAGGCTCTATCATCTGTTGTTTTTTGACGAGTTCAGCAATTGATTTATCGCAAAGAATTGACATTTTTAATCGAAGAGAATTTTAAAGGTTAGGAAAGAGAACACTTGCCTGTAAGAGGAGTGGTTTTTATAAAAAACAAATCTCAAAAGACAATTTATGATTTACTTAGTTTGTCAAAATATTAGGTTTGGTTGTTTGTGAATAGATCCTGAAACAAGTTCAGGATGACAGTGTCTTTACCATCTCCCCTCACTGTCATCCTGAACTTGTTTCAGGATCTATTCCCACACTCCCAACCCCCAAATCAATAAACCCCAACAAAAATGCATGATATCAGCTACCTACGCGACATCCTCATCTTACTTTTCGCTTCCGTTGCAATTGTAATTATTTTCAAACAATTAGGACTAAGCCCAGCCTTAGGATACCTAGTTTCCGGCGCCGCTATCGGACCATTTGGATTCGGCGTTCTAACCAGCACCGAAACTACTAAATCAATCGCCGAACTCGGAATTGTATTTCTACTTTTTGCCATTGGTTTAGAGCTTACTTTCAGTCGCTTGCTCGCCATGAAAAAATATGTTTTAGGCTTTGGTGGCTTACAAGTAGTTCTAACCGCCGGCACAATTTCCTTCCTCTGCTCTAAACTTTTTCACTTTAATCTCGAAACCTCAATTGTAATTGGCAGCGCTCTAGCCTTGTCTTCAACCGCTATTGTAATGCAGGTAATTGCCGAACATGGCGAGCAATCCACTCGGGTCGGACGCTTATCTTTCTCAATTCTTTTAATGCAAGATTTGGCAGTGATTCCGATTTTAGTTTTGTTGCCGCTACTAACTAAAAGTGATTTAAATATCGGTCACGCCTTAGGCGGTGCCTTAATTGACGCCGTTGTGGCAATGGCAATAATTGTAGTAATCGGACGTGTTTTAATGCGTCCTGTCTACCGCTTAATTGCCGAAACTAAAAGTGACGTATTATTTTTAAGCTTAACTTTAATCATTGTTTTGGGCGCAGCTTTTTTAAGCAATTACATGGGCCTGTCCTTTGCCCTTGGTGCTTTTATCGCCGGTTTGATGGTGGCAGAAACAGAATATAAATATCGTGTTGAAGAAGAAATTTTATCGCTAAAATCTCTACTTCTAGGATTGTTTTTTATGACCATCGGCATGTCTTTTGACTTTGATTTATTGATTAAAAGTTTGCCTTACATCGTGATGGTTTCCCTCGGTTTAATCCTCGTTAAAACCACGGTAATATTGGCTTTGTGCCGTATCTTCCGTTTCCCTTTAGCACCAGCAATTCACACCGGATTGCTTCTGTCGCAAGGCGGTGAATTTGCTTTCGTAGTATTCTTAATGGCAGTTCAGCAAAAATTCATGGATGTTGATTTGTCCCAGTTTTTGATGACTGTGGTAACTTTCACAATGGCCCTCACCCCTTTACTTGCAGCCTTCGGACGCAAATTAAAAAGCTACCTCTACACCAAAGAAGTTTTGCACGACAATAAATTAAAAAGAGAAATCGGCGACATTTCTAAACATGTTATCATCGTCGGATTTTCCAAAGTCGGCCGCATCGTTTCCTACATTTTACGTAAGCGTGGCATCAATTACATTGTGCTCGACAACAATCATCGCAGCGTGCGTTTAGAAAAAAATAACGGCTACAATATTTACTACGGCGACGCCATGAATGCCGATATTTTACGCTACATCGGAATTGAACGCGCTGAGTCAGTGATTGTGGCGATGGATGATGAAATTGCCTGCATGAAAATCACCCGCTTCATTCACGAAAATTTTCCTAATATTGCGGTAATTACCAAATCCGAAACCATTAACAACGCTGATCGTTTCAGAAAAGTTGGTGCTAGTTTTGTAGTTTCCAAAAATCTCGAAACCGGCCTCCAACTAAGCAACGCCGCCCTTTCATCAGTTGGAATTAGCAGCTCTGAAATCAACGATGCCTTAGCGGCCTTTCGTGAGATTCATTTGGAAATAATTAAAGATGTGATTTTACATGATGAGAGTGGGGAGAATTAGAACTCCGAGTGAAGCAAATTAAAACAGATGATAAATAGATCCTGCAATCCGCTGGTCGAGCGGAGTCGAGACCTGTCTAAGGTTAGCTACGACGCTTAAAGCATTGAGCGTAAATTTGGTTAGGTCTCGACTCCGCTCGACCAGCGAGTTTCTGATATTTTAAATTGGAAAATAGATTGAGGAGGGAGAATTAGAACTCCGAGTGAAGCAAATCAAAATCAGAGGTTGTGAATAGATCCTGAAACAAGTTCAGGATGACAGCTGGAGAGTGAGTTGCGCGTGACTTTTTCTAAGTATTTTGAGTGATGGCTGGGTTTGGAAAATAGATTGAGGAGGGCGCGTATAACAATAGGTAACCGACGAAAGCTATTTTCCAAACCCAGTCAACGCTCAAAAGACGACGAAAAAGTGGTCGGGGCGGAGAGATTTGAACTCCCGACCCTCTGCTCCCAAAGCAGATGCGCTAGCCAGACTGCGCTACGCCCCGAAAACATTTTTGTGTGGAAACTTTTAGAAAGGGAATTTAAGACTTGGGAAGTCGTTTTCTAAAAAGAAGGCGCGAAATAAACAAACATCAACCACAAAAGTCAACCACGAAAATGCCCAACATCAAAATTATTTTACTTACCGGCGCAATTTTTTTGCACGCCGTAAGTGCCCAAGCCCAATCCGCAACTTGGGATGGCTATGATTACGACAACAAAACTGATGTCGAAATCGGTTCCGGTAATCTGGTTCGCGAAGGATCAATGATTCAATTTTACGAATCTAAATCCGACAATTACCACACTGCCCGCGTACTTTTTGTTGATGCAATTGCAGGTGGAACGAGAGTTCAGGTTTTAGATTTGGATACGAAAAAAGAGCGGACTTTGACAATGCGGGAGGAATAACATCCCTCAAATTATTCTTGACAATATCACCAAAACCTAAGTTTATGAACGCGCTACGCCACGTTAAACAAAAGGCAACGAAACTCCCAATTACTCTTCCCAATTTTTCACAAAATTTATGACTAACGAAAAACTTAAACAAAATATCTTTGCCGCGATTAACGAATATTGTTCTGCTAACCACAATTTTAATTTCGATCCGAAAAACCCAATTATCAG
>CANGQE010000092.1 GCA_947455845.1 Rickettsiales bacterium | reverse complement strand
GATCATTCAATAGCTATACCAGCCCATACTAAATTTATTGCAGCGCAGCACGATACAACAACTGACGATATCGAGATTTATTTAGAAGAAGATTTGGATTTAGAAAAATTAAAACTCGATTTAAAAGCCGCTCAAAAATCAAACAGCAAATGGCGCTCAGCTAAAATGGGCAAAAACTTGTCCGAGAAAAACTCTGTCAGTCATGTTGAAAAACGCAGTGTAAATTGGGCGGAAACTCGCCCCGAGTGGGGCCTGGCTCGCAACGCTTCTTTCATTGTTGCCAAGCGTGATTTAACCAAAAATATCGATCTTGATGGACGCTCATTCCTACATTCTTACGACTGGCAACAAGATATTGACGGAAGCGCTCTAAATTTAATTTTAACTGCGCCAATGGTTGTTGCGCAGTGGATTAACAGCCAATATTTATTCTCAACAATAAACAATGTCGCTTTTGGTAGCGGCAGTAAAATAACTCAAAATATTGTTGGAAAAATTGGTGTGATGCAAGGTAACGGCAGCGATTTAATGCACGGACTTCCGCTGCAATCAGTTTTTAGTAAGGATCATGAAGCTTATCATCAACCATTAAGATTAACGACATTTGTTCACGCTCCAACAAAGCTGATTG
The DNA here is from genome assembly GCA_947455845.1 of Rickettsiales bacterium. Lineage (GTDB taxonomy): Bacteria > Pseudomonadota > Alphaproteobacteria > Rickettsiales > UBA1997 > UBA2645. Next base: position 5,033 of record CANGQE010000092.1, on the reverse strand, counting down.
ATAAAGCTATCTATAAAAACGAAATTTTACAAAAACTATTTAGTAATAGTTGGGTTCATATTTTTTGCCTAGAGCCAATAAGTAGTAATATTTATTCACTTCAGAGAGACTTAACCTGGAAACAATATCAATAAATAAACCAAAATGACTAAAGTTAGTTCAGAAAAATTTACTGAAAATGGCGGCGATAAAACTGAAAATCTAAAAATTCTGCCATTCATAAAAAAGATTCTTTTTACCGAATCCTCATTTTTTTGGATGAGTGCAGTTTATGGACTTGCGATCAGCTTTCTTTCGCTTGCCGTTCCGCTTTCGGTGCAGTTTTTAATCAACTCTGTCTCATTTACAGCGCTAATGCGTCCTACATTTGTTTTGGGAACTGTTTTATTAATTTTACTGATCTTTTGGGCCGCCTTAAACGCTCTGCAATTTTTTGTTACCGAAATTTTTCAGTCGAGATTTTTTGCGAGAATCACTTCTGAGGTGACGATTTTGCTTCTAAAATCAAAACAGCAAAACCCAGAAAAAAGAGAAATTGTGAACCATTTCTTTGAAACAATTACAATCCAAAAAACCATTCCAAAATTTTTAACAAAAACCTTCGCAACAATTCTACAAGGCGTGGTTGGCTTGATTGTAGTCAGCTTTTATCACCCAGTATTTTTTCTTTTTAGCTTAGCGATTGTGATTTCTTTGTGGTTAATTTGGTCACGCTTTTACAAGCAAGCTGTCGCTAGCTCCTTTACCAAGAGCCAAGTTAAATATGATATTGTTAAATGTTTTGAACAGATTGAAGAAAATAGCGCCTCTGCCACTTTTAATGTTGAGCAGAAAATTAACTTTCTTACTGGGAATTATTTAAAAGACCGCAAATCACGCTTCAGAAGCTTATTTTCTCAGGTAATTTTGTTGCTTGCTCTTTATGTGGTTGCCAACGTTTCACTTCTTGTAATTGGTGGTTGGTTGGTTTTGAAAGGTCAATTAACCATTGGTCAATTGGTTGCGGCAGAATTAATTTTATCAGTCCTGCTTTATAATTTTTCTCAACTTGGTCGTGATTTGGAAAATTTTTATGACCTTGCCGCCTCATGTCAAAAATTATCAAAATTCTATAATTTTTCTATCGAGAAAAAAGATTTTGAGCCATTTACAAACTTGAACAATATCAACACTCCAAAACCACTAAAAGTTTTACCAAAAATCATTTTAACTTTTTTAGGTTTAACGATTTTGATTTTGTGCCTAACGCCATGGCAGCAAACCTCTAAAGGTTTTGGACATATTATCGCAAGTGATCCAAATCATCGCGCTCAAAATATCAGTGCTCCGATTAATGGTCGAATCAAGAAGTGGTATGTGAAAGATGGATCGGTTGTTAAGAAGGATGATAAGTTAGTTGAAATTGTTGATAATGATCCGCTGATCTTAGAAAGAATAAGATCAGAACGTGATGCTAAGAAACGCAAATTTCAGGTAAGTCAAATTGCTTCTCAAACCTCTAAACTAAACTATCAACGCCAAGAAGATCTCTTTAACAAAGGCTTAAGTTCGCGCCGAGATTTTGAAGAAGCTAAAATTGAATATAAAAAACTTTTAGCCACGGAAGAATCTGCTGCTTCAGAATTGGCAGAATCTGAAACCAAGCTTTCGCGCCAAGAAAATCAAATAATTTACGCTCCAAAAGATGGTGTGATTTTAAAAGTCTTGGCGGGAGATTCTGCTACAGTTGTTCACTTAGGCGATAAGCTTGCAACATTCGCGCCAAATTTAAGCGATCCGGCGGTCGAAATTTATGTTAGTGGCAATGATATTCCTTTGGTAACAGAGGGCAGAAAAGTGCGCCTACAATTTGAAGGTTGGCCAATCATTCAATTTAGCGGTTGGCCATCAATTGCAGTCGGAACCTTTGGCGGCGTGATTTCTTCCGTGGATTCATCAATTTCTGAAAATGGCAAATTTCGTGTAATCGTAAAAAAAGACAAAGATGCGAAATGGCCGGACGAAAGATTTTTAAGACATGGCGCAAAAGCGCAGGCCTGGATTTTATTAAATAATGTCAGCTTGGGATACGAGTTTTGGCGTCAGCTAAACAGCTTTCCACCAAGTTTTGATAGCGAATTAAAAGCTGCTCAAACAAAAGAATAATCAAATAAAATCATTAGATGAAGCATCAAATTGGGTCAATTTTTACAATATTATTTTTAAATTTTGGAGGTGTTGAACTCGCTGAAGCTTCCACCGAGAAAAAGCTGTCGCATCATGAAGTTACAGCTTCGGCAAATAAAAACTATCCACAGATTTTATCTTATTACGAGAAAGTAAGTGCTGCAGAAGGATCCGCTTTGGGCTCTCTTGGATTTTTCGACATCAAGTTAAAACAAAACTACACCGACAAAAGTCGCGGTTTTTACGATGGGAAAACCACGGACACTTTGCTTGAAAAAGAACTCGGTTTTATGGGTGCAAAAGTTTATGGCGGCTATCGCAAATCTTTTGGCAGTTTTCCTGATTATGAGGGTGGGTCGTACACCAACAATGGTGGCGAATATCGAGCAGGCGCTAGATTCTCTTTGCTTAAAGATAGCTCAATTGATCAAAACCGACTTGGTGTGATTTTGGCAAATCTTGGAGTTAAGGAGAGTCAAATTCAGCTCGAAACAATTAAAAAAGAAATTGAACGAGACGCAACAAAGGCTTATTGGAAATGGATTGCTTCAGCAAAAGTTTTTCACATTTATGAAGATCTTTATCAGCTTTCACTAAAGCGTCATACTCAACTTGAGGAGAAGTTAAAGAAAGGTGATGTGGCTCAAATTATTGTAGCTGAAAATAAGAAAAATATTTTACGACGTAAAAGCGCTTTGGCAAAGGCGCGTCAAGATTTTGAAAATTCAGCAATTTATCTTTCGCTTTTTTGGCGCGGTGAAAATGGCGCTCCCATTGTTCCAAAAAAAGATCAGGTTCCAGAAATTCATTTTTCACTTCATGCAATTGAAAATTCTCAAACTATTCGTGATTTAGAAACCGCGCTTTCAAACCGACCAGAATTAAGAATTCTAAAAATTCAAAAAGAGCAAAATTCAAGTCAGTTAAAATATGCGGAGAATCTTTTTAAACCTCAGCTAGATGTTGATGTTGGCGCTTCAAAAGATTTAGGAAATGGCCCAGCATCAAGAGCTCAGGCTAATAATTATGTTGGTTTAGATTTTTCAATTCCACTTCAACAGCGCGAAGCTCGCGGAAAAACTGCTGAATATGAATCGAAGTTAAAATCTCTAAAATATGAGCAGCAGCTTTTGGAAGAAAAAATCAGAGCCGAACTTGAGCAAATTAAAATTCAAATCGGCAGCATTATCGAGATGCATCAAAACCTTTCAGAGGAAGCTAAATTAGCTGATTTACTCGAAAATTCCGAACGAGAAAAGTTCAAACATGGCGCCAGCAATTTCTTTTTGGTAAATTTGCGCGAACAAGACACGGCGTCTTCAAAAGCGGCTTTAATTGAGATGTATGAAAAATATCAAAGCACTTTGGCTGACTACAAAATGGCGGTATTTCTAAATTAAAATTAAATAAAATTGGGTGACATAAAATACAGAAACAAACTTCTCTCACGCATACCTATCTTCACTCGATGAAGCTGAAGAGTTTTTGAAAAATGCTCAATTTTCCTCTATCGGCAATAAAACGACAACAGAGATGCTTAAAGTAGATCAAATAAAAGAAGCTGTGACCTTACTACAAAATGGTGAGATAGTAGCAATACCCACTGAAACAGTTTATGGGCTTGCGGCAGATGCCACAAATGATGAAGCATTGCGGAAAATCTTTGTCGCCAAAGGCAGGCCCTCAGATCATCCTTTGATAGTTCATATTGAATCTTTTGATAAAGTTAATGATTGGGCAGAGCATGTTCCGGAAAGTGCAAAAATACTTGCCGAACATTTTTGGCCTGGACCGCTTACGATGATATTTTGGAAAAGAAAAACGGTAAGCAACCTTATAACCGGCGGACTAAACACTGTTGCGCTAAGAGTTCCTAATCATCCGTTAGCGCTTGAAATAATCAAAAAATTGGGGAAAGGAATAGCCGCCCCTTCAGCTAATGCTCACAAGAAAACAAGTCCTACAAAACCGGAGCATGTCTTCAAAAGCTTGAAAGGTAAAATTGCTACAATCGTTGATGGTGGCTCATGCACTATTGGCATTGAATCAACTATTGTCGACATGACGAAAGAGACGCCGATTATTTTAAGACCCGGAGTCATTACCGCTGATATGATAGAAAAGGTGCTTAATACTAAGGTTTACCAGCCATTTAATCATACAGACAGAGTTTCGGGAAATATGAAGGCTCATTATCAGCCTGAAAAACCTTTGTTCGTTCTTTCAAAGAAGGAAATAGAGATCTGCATTGAGAGAGAAAAGAATATTGCTGTTATGCATCATTCAATAATCGAAAGAAGTCCAAGCGCCTCATTTTACCAAATGCCAGTTACAAAAGCAGAATATGCGAAGAAACTTTACGAAATGCTTCATCATATTGATGACACAAATGTAGAGAAAATATTAGTCGAACAGCCACCAAATTCAAATGATTGGGGCGATATTAATGACAGACTAAAAAAAGCATCATCAAGAGTTATGCCATCTTGAATTGGAGTATATATAATTTAATGACTACCATAACTGACAAGTCATAGGCTTTAAGGTCAAGGCTTTGCAAGATATTTAAAACCTTAACGTACTTTATAATCCGTTTCCTGAAGCTACCCCTTAAAAGAAAAATCCGCAGAAATTTTAGCGCAATTTGACGCGCAGGCAATGTTGGTTTCATCTTCAAATCAAGTCACATTCATCAATCAATGAAGCTCACTTTCAGACAAAGATTTTTTACTCATCTGACTTTTTTCACGTTGTTTTTTAGCGGAATAGTTTGGCTGATTTTGGAATTTACAAATCCCGAAATATTCCGCGATATCAGGGTTTATAGCTTACGCTTACACGGCGCAGCGTCATTTGGATTTTTAATT
>CANGQE010000091.1 GCA_947455845.1 Rickettsiales bacterium | reverse complement strand
TTCTCCCAGAACTTCTTCAATTCTTGTACGTTACTTAAATCTCCCGTAGTATTTTCTAAATTTTCTTCAGAAGATTTTGTCTCATTATTTTGATCCTCAGATCTTGCATCATATTTCTCCAATATCTTCTCTATTTCTTCAAAGAAAGTATTCTGATCACTTTGGCCCATCAATTTAGCAATTGCCACTTGAGGAATCTCCGATTTTAAATCATCATTTCCGATAAAAAGAGCGACCAGAAAATTAACTGTTCTTTTGTTAGATTGATCTTTCTCAGGAGGCAAGTGAGTGTCGATCTTAGCAGTTAAGCTCTCTTTAAACTCTCTAAACTTGCAAATTTTATTCTCATTTAAAGGACCGGATATTTCCGGCCTTCTACCTTCGTCACCCAGAATCACTGCTAAAAAAGTTGCTACTTTTTCAGATTTAAACGCCTCGCCATTATTACTATTAATCATCTTACTCAGCTTTTCTGCATCGGGAGTAAATTCAATAAAGTCACTGACAATTCCCATATTTTCATTCTTGGCAGTGAGGCGAAATAATACATCTTCGTCATCATGCATCACCTCTAACAACCTATCCTGATAAAGCTCACCGGTTAAATATTCAGAAACGTTTTTCCTATTGCACTCCAAAGAAAATTGTAAGGCCTCTTTAAAGTTCTCCCCCAAAATTTCTGGCGTAATTCTTTCCGGATTATTTTCTAAAATTGCCTCTTGCAGATCTTGTGAGATTGTCATTTTTAATTTTAATAAATTTGTACCAGATTCAAATCGAGTAGCATTTGATTTAAGTAAATTCCTTGATCGGCAACAATTTGATCATCTAGTTTAATTGTCAATTTTAGCTTTTTAGATTCTTGGAATTGCGGCAAAAAAACATCCGCCACGTAACGGCCGTAAATGTCAGTTTTGATGGTTCTAATAATTAAAAAAGGTACATCTTTTAAAATCTTACTCAAAGATTTGGCACATTCTTTGCCCGCTTCAGTAGCCACTTCTGGTGCATTGATTTTGGCCAAACGTAAAGTTTCGTGGTGAAAAATTCCGAAACCTAAATCGAGATTTACCCGAATGGTGTCGCCATCAATTACCTTTTCGACAAAGGCTTTGTAGGCGTGAAGCTGTTGCGGGCGAATTGCAGATTTTTTGATTGAATAAGTTTCACCATTAATTTTACTAACGCTAACAATCTGCCCATCCTTGCGCAGCGCGTGCGCCAAAGGTTCTTTGATTTCACGAAACACCTTGAAACCACAATCCAGAAAATATTTTTTCGATCCGACAATTTGTTTAACCGGGTAAGAAAATAATTTTCCGCGCAAAGGAGTAATTTTTTTCTTTGGCGTAATGTTTTTCGCAACGATTGCCTTGCGAGCCTTTTTTTCTCTGATCTGGGAGATTTTTGTTTTAACTACTTCTTGCTGTAATACATTTGAATCCCAAGCATTTTCTTTGGTTAAATCTTCCAAATATTGTCTTTCCTCAGCTTTTTTGACGCCGATTAGAATACGGTAATGGCTCCAATTTAAAGCATTGTCATCCTTGGGAAGTTTTGGATAAGTTTTGTAAAAATTGTGCATTTTGTAGAGCACAGTTTTACTGATTAGAATGTCTTGCGCTAGCTGCTCGACTAGTTTCTTACCGTATTCGGATCGTTATTCTTCTCCAAATTTTGATGGATCACCTTGCCAATTTGCCAAGCCATTTCTACTTTCTTTCTGGTGACACTATTGGCAATATCACTATGAGTTTGTGCAATTGATTTTTGAATTTGCCGGAGAATTTTTTTGTAATCACCACTTGCAATTACGATCTCTTTTGTTTTTTTACTCATCCGATTTTACCTCTTCATTTTTTGAATTGTCGCCGACGTCGGCGACAATTACTCGATTAAAACCCTCTTGTCCGTAAGCTCTAAAAAAATATTTTATTTTTCTAGAGCGATTTTTCTAATATTTTGAAGTTAATTTTTGAATGAAAAAACAGCCCAGTGCCTTTTCTCTGATCGAAATTTCCGTCGTAATTGTGATCATTGGTATTTTAGTTGCTGGCGTTACTCAGGGTAGCAGATTGATTAAGCAGATGAGGCTAAGTAGCGCTAAAACACAAACACAAAGCTCCGCAGTTTCTTCAATAAAAAATATTGTATTGTGGTTAGAACCGACAATGGATGGCTCAGTTACCAGCCCAACTAACGGCACGAATGTTGACGACACGGACATTGTTTCCAGTTGGAATGATTACAACCCACAGCTCAGTGTGAAAACCAATGCCACTCAATCAACTTCTGCCTCAAGGCCAAGTTACGTTTCTAATGGAATTAACAATTTACCATCAATCAGATTTGACGGCACTAATGACAATTTAAGCATCACCAATGTTTGTACTCAAAACTTCACTGCCTTTGCCGTTGTAAAAACTGCAGTTGCCGGAACTAATGGTCAAGGGTATCAGGGACGGCCAATTTTGTGGGGAGATCGGATAGTCAACAATTTTGATGGGGTTCCTTTGGCAATCGGTGGTGGATTTACCAAAACTTTTAATGGCGATCCCGATTCAACATTGACGGGAGTTAGAAGCGTTAGCAACAACAACACTCACATCTTAGTTGCCACCCGCAACATGACCAGCGGTGCCAGAAATATTTACGTTGATGGGGTAGCGGACGGCAGTGACTCTAATGGAGCACCCGGTACCACTTTAAACGATGCCACAACCCTATTAATTGGCGGCAATACGATTAATAGTATTTATTTCAATGGCTCGATTGGTGAAGTTATTATTTTTGATCGGGTCTTAAAAGCTGAAGAAAGAAAATCGGTTGAAGCTTATTTAGGGAAGAAGTGGGGAGTGGAGGTTAATTAAAAAAATTACATCTCCTCTCTCTCCTTACCCCAACCCCCTGGTCGAGCGGAGTCGAGACCTACCTAAGGTTTTTGCTACTCTGCGTAAGAATCGAGCGTAAAATTTGGGTAGGTCTCAACTCCGCTCGACCAGCGGGTTGGATTGGGTTGGGTTGTGATAGTGGCATTGCTTATTCAAACCCTAATGCGCCGACATCATTTGCTCATCACCAACAATCTGAACATTAAACATGCTGCTAATATCAAAATTTTTCCAGCTAGGCATCTTGCCTTCATCTTGCGCCACATTTGCCATTACGGTGTTTTTTCCCATTGTGTTCGAAATAAAAATCACGTGAGCATTACCGATTTCTTCTCCATAAATTCTACCCATTCTGGCATATTGGAATGAAACAGCTTTGCGGTTTAGCATTGCTCTGGTCAAGGTTTCTTGTGTGTTCATAAAATAATTTTTAGTTAGAGAAAGCCAAAGAGTTTGACTTTAAATTCTTAAGCAGGATTAATAGATTTGTTAGTTGTGTTCTATAAAAACTAGAACACAGAAAATACCAATGCAAACTATTTTTTATGACTGAAAAACGCCTTCATCCGGCTCAAGAGAAACTCATTGAAATTCTTACAAAAAATGCCGACCAGCCTTTAACCATAAGGGAAATGCAAGATTTAATCGGCGCTTCTTCCACCAGTGTCGTGGTGCATCACATGGCCCAGCTTGAGAAAAAAGGTTACTTAAAAAAGAATCCGCACAACACCCGCGATTACCAAATTTTAAAAAGCCCCGACAAAGAAATTGCCTACTTAAATTTGTATGGTCTTGCCACCTGCGGCCCTGAAGGTTCAGTTCTTGACGGCAACCCAATTGACCGCGTTCCGATTTCGACAAAATTCCTCAGCTTCGCCGCCAGCAAAGCTTTCATGGTCAAAGCCAAGGGCGATTCAATGTTACCTAAAATCAATAATGGCGATTTTGTAATTGTTGAAAAAACCAACAAAGCCGAAAATGGCTCAATGGTTTTGTGCGTGAATGACGAGCAAATTCTGATCAAAAAAATTAAGCAGCAAGACAAGAAGGATAAGGTGATTTTAGTTTCACTGAATAGTGAGTTTGAACCATTTTTAGCAGCGGAAGATTTTCGAGTTGAAGGTGTGGTGCGGGGGGTGATTAGTAATCGGATGTTTTAGCCTTACGCTGAGATTTGTTAATCCCAAAATTCGCTGGTCGAGCGGAGTCGAGACCATTTTAATGTTTGACTCCTTGGTTGTAGAATCGGCAGCAGGAACCTCTAAATGGTCTCGACTCCGCTCGACCAACGAATTTTTTATTAACCCCACCCCTGAGTAACTGCGCTTTGCTTCAAAACCGAAACCAAAGCCGGAGCTTCCGGACTTTCTGATGGCTTTGCGATTTTTGCGTCACCCTGCCCAACCTCATCCGCAGATTGATCTCGCTCTCTTTTTCCATTTCCTACTCACAATTTCTAACTCTACCTTTTCCAACTTCGCAATAAATTCCGAAATATCAAAATTGTCTTTCTGATCCAATTCCTGTAAATTTTTTATATTTTCTCTGATTCTTTTGCTTAAATTATTTGTTAAGATGACTTAATATTTGCCATAATTTTTTAACCTGAGATTTTTTATGTGCTGCAGAAAATGTAATGCGCAGCCTTGCTTTTCCTACTTCCACAGTTGGCGGACGAATTGCTGAAATTAACATTCCTTGTTCCTCAACCTTTTTAGCGATTTCTAAAACTTTTTTATAGTCGCCAATAATTATCGGCACGATTGCCGATTGTGGTTTTGGCAGATTCATTAATTCGCAGAAATATTCAGCGTTTTTTAATGCTTGGACACCGAGATTTTTTTTCTCGATTATTTTTAGAGATGTCAATGAAGCCGCTAAAATAGAGGGTGGAAGTGCGGTTGAATAAATTGCTGGTTTAGCAAAGTTGCGCAAGTAATCGATTAAGATTTTGTTACCTGCCACGTACCCCCCTAAGGTACCTACTGCTTTGGAAAAAGTTCCGATCTGGAGATGCTTTTCCGAGCCAATTGACTGTAGCAGGACGGGGTTTATAACCCCGTCCTCACGTTCATTTCCCACATTCACTTTAAATGAACATGAGGACGGGGTTATAAACCCCGTCCTGCTACAGAACCCATGCGCGTCATCAGTCACTAATAAGCAATCAAACTCCCGCGCCAATTCCAACAATCCTTCAACCTCACCAACATCCCCATCCATTGAAAACAATGTCTCAGTGATAATTAAACATTTCTTAAACTTTCCCCGATTTTCTGCCAAAATATTGCGCGCACTGGCAACATCATTGTGCAAAAAGCGCATCAACTTTGCCCCTGAAAGCTTCGACCCATCAATCAAACTCGAATGAATTAAACGATCCGCCACAATTAAATCACCCTCACCTACCAAGGCCGGAAGCACGCCAATCGCGCATGCGTAACCCGAAGTAAAAACAATCGCCGCGTCACAATTTTTCATGCGCGCGATTTGTTTTTCTAATTTTGTGTAAAGGGAATTATTGCCCGTAACGTAGCGTGAAGCTCCTGCCCCAACACCGTATTTATTGATTGCAGCGATTGCGGATTTTTTTACTGAAGGATTTTGGGAGAGACCAAAATAGTCGTTGGAGCAGAAGGAAATGAGATTTTTTTTGCCACGCTTGATGGTGACGGGATCAACAACGTCAGATTCAACGAGACGGCGGTAGAGGTTTTTTTCTTGAAGGAATTGGAGGGCGGAGGAGTAGAAGTTTAGCACTGGTTTTATTTGGAATAGATTCATCAAACCCGCTGGTCGAGCGGAGTCGAGACCTACCGAAGTTAATGCTCTTTTTCTAAAACACTGAGCGTTAACTTCGG
>CANGQE010000090.1 GCA_947455845.1 Rickettsiales bacterium | reverse complement strand
GATGAGGAGGAGTTGGCAAAAGCATTCTGCATTGCCGCCATCATAATTAATCCGGCACCCATAAAAATTGCAAAAGGAACGCCTTCAATTTCAGAAATACGATTTCCAACTGACAAAGAAAAAACCGCTAAAAAAAGTATGATATTTATGACGGGGGATAATAAAGTTTGGTGATAAACTTTTAAGAAACGCCAAACTTCTTTTTTTAATAAAGTGCAGGCGCCAAACCAGTTGATTGACATGGGAATGGGGTTTAAGTTTTAATTATGCGATTAGATCTTTTGAAGTTATCAGTTAACAATTAGCAATTAACACTTGGTGTTTTGAACAAGTGTTAATTGCTAATTGTTAACTGATAACTTGTTTGAATGATCTATTTATTCATTTCAGTATTAACAAATAATAATCATGACCAACTTAGAAACACTTCTTGCCGATTTCAATTCCCAAATTTCAGCAATCACCAACAAACAGCGATTGGAAGAAATTCGCATTAATTTTTTGGGAAAAAAGGGTTTGGTTACTGAGCTTTTTTCTCAACTAAAAGACATCGCTTTAGATGAAAAAAAATCATTTGGAGCCAAGATTAATCAGGTTCGCGATGAAGTAACGAAGAAAATAGAAGAGGCAAAAATTATTTTTGAAAACGCTGAATTAAATGAGAAATTATCAGGTGAAAAAATTGATCTAAGCGCTCCTGCTAGAAAACAAAATCAAGGCGTGATTCACCCAATCAACAAAGTAATGCAGGAAATCGAAGAAATTTTTTCTGAACTCGGATTTGAATTTGCTGTTGGCCCCGAAATTGAAGATGATTTCCACAATTTTACCGCCCTCAACATGCCGAAAGAACATCCGGCGCGTCAGATGCAAGATACTTTTTATCTTCAAGATTCCGAATTGCTTTTGCGTACCCACACTTCCAATACCCAAATCAGAAAAATGCTGAATTCGAAGCCGCCTCTAAAAGTTGCCGCTTTGGGCCGAGTTTTCCGTCGTGATTATGATCAGACTCACACTCCGATGTTTCACCAATTTGAAGGCTTTGTCGTTGACGAAAATGTCAATATGGGTCATTTAAAATGGACGTTGGAAAATTTCTTGGAAAAGTTTTTTGAAATTAAAAATGTTGAGCTGCGCTTCCGCCCCAGCTTCTTTCCTTTCACTGAGCCGTCAGCAGAAGTGGATATTAATTATTCACTGGAAAATGGCCGCATCAAAATCGGTAAAGGTGATAAATTTATGGAGATCCTTGGCTGCGGTATGATTCACCCTAACGTGTTAACTAATTGTGGAATCGACGCCACCAAGTTTCAGGGTTTCGCCTTCGGAATTGGAATTGAACGCCTCGCGATGTTAAAATATGGAATTACCGATTTAAGAATGTTTTTCGAAAATGACGTAAGGTTTTTGCAGCATTTTGGGTTTTAGGATTCAGATTTTTAACGTGTGATGAGGTGAACCCCGCGCTTTCTGCGGAGTCCACCGCATCACTTGCAAAATACTCAAATAAAGTTCTGCAAAATTAGTCGCAACCACTCATACACTTCACTCTCAACCTCACTGCCCACCTTCTCCAGAATCTCATTGTGATAATTCCAAAGCCACTTTTTCTCCGGTCGCGTCAACATTTGAAAATCAATCAAACTTGGATCAAATGGTGCTAAAGTTAATGTACGAAATTGCAGAAATTTTTCGTTAAATTTTTCAACTAACATCAAGTTTTCAATTCTAATCCCATATCCACCTTCTTTGTAGAATCCGGGCTCATTCGATAAAATCATTCCTGCAAGCAAAGGTTGATGTGCTCTTTTGCTAATTCCACAAGGGCCCTCATGTACTGACAAAAAATTTCCTACCCCATGACCGGTACCGTGGTCGTAATCTTTACCAGATTGCCAAAGGTGTGAGCGTGCCAAAACATCAAGTTGTGCTCCAGAAGTTCCGAGCGGAAATTTTGTTCGCGCTAAAGCAATGTGACCCTTTAAAACTCTAGTAAAATTTTCAATCATTTCGGCGCTCGGTTTTCCAATTGCAATAGTGCGCGTAATGTCGGTTGTGCCACAAAAATCTTGGCCAAAATATTGACCACCGGAATCAATTAAATAAAGCGAATCGCCTTCTAATTTTTTATTAGTTTTTGGATTGGCGTGATAGTGAATAACCGCGCCATTGCTGGCAAATCCCGATATTGAGTTAAAGCTGGGATATAAAAAATCAGGATGATTTTCTCTAAATTTTAGGATCTTTTCTTCAGCTTTTATTTCATCAATTTCTTCACCACTTTTTAAAGATTCGGTGAGCCAGAATAAAAATTTTGTTACCGCAATTCCGTCAACTTCGTGCGATTTAATTGCTGATTTTATTTCAACTTCATTTTTGCAAGCTTTGGTAATTTCAGCACTATCTTTTTTGGGAATTATTTCAAAATTATTTTTTTCCAAAAGGTCGTAAAGCCAATAATTTGTAGTATTAGCATCTATTTGAATTTTATTAAAAGATTTTCTTAAAACGCCAACTCTTAAATCAAAACAATTAGATTGAATCGGATGTACTTTTGGTAAATCAGATTCTGCAATTCCGGCAAGACGCTTCTGATCAACAAATAATTCCACCTCGCCATTTTTAAATAAAATTGCGTATGCCAGTAAAAGAGGTGTAAAATCTACGTCGGCTGCGCGAATATTGAGAAGCCAGCAAATATTTTCCGGCTTGGTAATTATTAAAGCATCAGCTTCGAGGGTTTTTAAAATTTGCTGGCGCTTCGTTAAAGAATCAGCTCCCGATAGGTTTTCGTTGCAGAAAAAAATTGCAGAATTTTTAGGAGAAGGGCGATCTTTCCAGATTTTATCGACTGGATTATTTTCAAGAAATAATAGGTCCACGCCGCCGCTATCGACATTGTAAATGCGGCCAAGGATGTTGAGTAGTGATTTTGCGAAATTGCAACTCGTCAATTTCGGATCCAGCGCTAGCCTTTCACCATTTTTCAAATGGTCCTCAAGCCACGCCAAAACTGACTTCTCAGCAATATTAAAAATCTCAAATTCTTCCAAATCTAATTCTTGTCGAGCTTGTAATGTGTAACGACCATCCGTAAAAAAATAAGATTTTTTCTGTCCAAAAATTACTGTCGCATTCGAACCGCTAAAGCCTGTCAAATATTGAATCCGCTTCTCACTTTCTGGCAAATATTCTGAGAAAAATTCGTCAGAATTAGGCAACAAAAAATAATCAATTTTTTGTGCTTTTAAAAATAATTTTAACTTTGTTAACATGTTCCTACCTAATATTAATAAACCCAAACACTACACCAAAAAATTAAACCACTGGAGTAAGTAATGCACCTAGTCAATGTAAAAAATGCTAAATACGAGAAAGACTACCAAATATTTTTGTCATTCGACAACGGAATTTCTGGAGTGGTGGACTTAAAAAATTTGGTTTTTGAAAAAGAAGATTCAGTTTTTACAAAGCTGCAAGATGTAAATAAATTCAAAAAATTTTCCGTTAAATCTCATTCTCGCTTGGAGGAAAAGCCTTGATCTTGCCCCTGAATATCTCCATTACCTGATAATCAAACAGCACGGAAAAAAAAATCTACAAAATGACAAAAAATAAAACCGCCTATTCAATATTAATAACCCACACACCACATGCCCGAAATCAGTCGCTTTTTTGGAATCATTATTCAAATGTATTTCAATGAACACAATCCGTCACATTTTCATGTAAGATACAATGACTACAGGGCTCAAGTAGATATTGAGACTCTTGGGAATGATTGAAGGATACTTGCCACCAAAGGTATTTGCTTTAGTTGTTGAGTGGGCCGGTATTCACAAAGATGAGTTGCGCAAAAATTGGTCAGACTTAATTACAGACGGCACTTTCACTAAAATTAATCCGTTGGAGTAAATATGAGCTACGTAGTAGACGCTTCTTACGTCAAAGATTACCAGATACGCTTGGTTTTTAACGACAAAAAATCTGGAATTGTCGATTTGCAAAAAACTCTGCAAGAAGACCACAGGTCAATTTTTAAGGAACTTACAAATTTAGAAAAATTCAGAAAATTTAAAGTCGACATGGATACAATTGTTTGGAGTAATGGTCTAGACCTTGCTCCTGAGTTTCTTCGCGAGCTATTAATTAAGCAAAATGACAAAAAATAAAACCGCCTATTCCTGCCAATCCTGTGGTGCCATTCATTTTAAGTGGGCGGGTAAATGTCCTGATTGTGGGGAGTGGAATAGTCTTGTCGAAGAATTTGCTGAAGGTGGGGGGTCGCATTTTACGCGTATTGTTGACGACAAGAAAAATAAAAAATCGGACGTAAAAAAAGTTGAATTAGTGCAGCTGACGGGTGAAGCGCAAAATTTTCCGCGGGTGCAAACTAATATTGGTGAGTTGGATCGAGTGTTGGGAGGGGGCTTGGTACAAGGCTCTGTAGTGTTAATTGGTGGTGATCCCGGAATCGGAAAATCGACTTTGCTTTTGCAAACGGCAGAAAGTTTGGCGGCGGGAAAAAACCAAGTGATTTACATTTCCGGTGAAGAATCGGTCGACCAAATTCGTCTGCGCGCCAAAAGAATGGATGTAAAACAAGATTCTATTCAATTGGCGGCGACAACCAATGTTGCCGAAATAATTAACTCAATCAAAACCACCAATACCCCAACCATTGTAATTATTGATTCAATTCAAACGATGTTTTTGGATGAGCTTTCTTCGGCACCGGGAACCGTTTCTCAAGTGCGGGCGGCGGCCGGCGAATTAACAATTTTTGCCAAGAAAAATAACATTACTTTACTAATTGTCAGTCACGTTACCAAAGACGGCCAAATTGCTGGGCCCAAGGTTTTGGAGCATATGGTTGACACTGTGCTTTATTTTGAAGGTGAGAAAGATTTGCATTTTAGAATTTTGCGCTCGATTAAAAATCGCTTCGGTGCAGCTAATGAAATTGGTGTGTTTGAAATGAATGAAATCGGGCTCACCGAGGTTGTAAATCCGAGCGAACTTTTTTTAACTTCTTACGATCGCGAGACTTCCGGCTCGATTGTCTTCGCCGGTGTTGAAGGCACGCGCCCGATTCTAGTTGAGATTCAGGCATTAGTTTCGCCGAGCTTCATTCCAACGCCAAGACGAGCTGTGGTTGGCTGGGACACTAATCGTTTGGCAATGGTAATTGCGGTGCTGAACAGTCGTTTCGGACAAAATCTTTTCGACAAAGAAGTTTATTTAAACATTGTTGGTGGCTTAAAAATAGAAGAAACCGCTGCCGATTTAGCGGTTGCCTGCGCTTTAATTTCAGCAGCTCGTGATATTGCGCTACCATCTTCTACAATTGCGATTGGTGAGGTTGGGTTAAGTGGTGAGGTTCGAATGGTGAGTAATTTGGAAGGAAGATTAAAAGAGGCGGCCAAGTTGGGGTTCAAAAACTGCTTGATTCCAAAAGCTAATGAGAAAAATAAAAATTTTGCCGCACTTAAAAAAACTTTGCCGGAATTAAATTTGCATTTAATTAGTCACATTCGTGATTTGGCCAAGTTTTTTAAGAAGGGGTAGGCCTGCGGCCTAACAATTAACAATTAACAAATATGATCCTCAAAATAATTACCACTCTGTCTTTGATTCTAGCGGCCTCCCAAAGCTTTGCCCAAGAAAAAGAATTTCTAGTGCAAATCAAAGATCACAAATTTGAACCCGCTACAATTGAAGTTCCGGCTGATGTAAAATTTAAATTAGTGGTCG
>CANGQE010000089.1 GCA_947455845.1 Rickettsiales bacterium | reverse complement strand
CTAAAGAATTTTTTGATCCAAATTTTATTCCGACTGCTGGAGATATTTTTACTAAAAATTTGTCGACTTAGAAGTTGTTAGTTTGGAGGGTGGGTTCTTCAGTGCCGACTAATTCATCTGTCCTTAAGTAACTCTTAGATTGAACTAGCTTTAGTAAAGGCGTGGGTAATTTTTGGTAGTGATGGATTTTTGAAGCTAGACCCGCTGAGTTTGTAGTTTCAAATTGTATTGCACCGCTGGTTAATGTTATTTGCTTTGCCAAATCATCAATTCTTAAAGCATCTTTTAAAATTGAGATTGCATAGGTATGGCAACTGTTAGTATCCATGACATTGCTTGATGCTGTAACATACATTTCTGCAGGAGCTACATTGTTAAGCAGCGCGAGAAAATTACTATTTTGTGAGGGGGTTCTGGCGATGCAGTCAAGGTCAATTATTCTTAAATTTTTAGCCCCAAAACTTTCGATAATTACTGGACAACAATGTGATCGCGATGAGGTATCTCTGTTATATTTTTCTAAAGCACTATCTTGTCTTGGCTGTCCTTCCATAGCGCTTGGAAGTAGAACCCCAACTTTGAAATTTTCTTTATTGTCAGAGACGTATTTGATCAGATTTTGACAATCTTGGCGATCCGAAATGTTAAATATAAGTATCCCATATTTATTCTGATAATACTTCGCCAATAAAATCTTACCTTCGTGATTTGGTTGGTAAGTTTCTGACACCGTTTCATCGTTATTACGATAAACTTCAAAACTCCTTCCTGTGCCATCAGCCTGAGCAATATTATATTTTAAAAAGAATTTTTCTTTAATTTGCTTGGAAAAGGTGTCAAATCTCGACACTGGAAAAGGTGTCATGGAAAAGGTGTCAAATCTCGACACTAGACACCTTTTTTTCTTGTTTTGTTTAGAAAAAACATGCTCAAACGGAGCTCGAATTGCGGTGTAGTAGCGATCAAGATCACAAAAGGTGTCAAATCTCGACACTAGACACCTACATAAATCTTTTTTCTAACCAGCTCAATTCTCTTCCTCATATTCCTAATCAAGTTTTACTTTACCTAGTGTCGAGTGTCGAGATTTGACACCTTTTGACCTTTTTTTTGTAAACCAAAATGTCAGTATCTTGATGGGCTTAACCTGCTAGACAGAAACTACATTGTCACTTTTAGCACTACTTTTAATGGCGCCGGAAATGTTTTTTATTCGGGAGATGGAAGAGAATTTTATGCTGGTGTGAAAATTAAATTATAATTTTTATGGCCCATTTACTGGCTTTACATTTGTTGCCAGATTTTCTACATTTTTTGCAATCCTCAAAAACTTTTAATTTTTATGAAAAAAATCCTTCTCACTTCAATTTTGTTTTTTTCACTAGCTTCTGCTCCCTCAATCGCGGCTGATTCTCTAGATGATTCAATAAAAAAACTTCAAGAGTCTTGGACTAGTGCCAAGTACCAATCAAAAGATAAGAGCGAAACTATCGCCAAGCTTGAAGCTTGCGCTAAGGAAGCCGAAAAGGTTACTGAAAATTTTCCTAAAAAAGCTGAGCCAATCATCTGGAACGGAATTTGTTTAGCGACTCAAGGCGAATATCTTAAAATTTCTGCACTTCCAAAAGTTAAGGAAGCAAAAATTTTATTTGAGAAAGCTTTAACTATTGATGAAAAGGCACTTCACGGCGCAGCTTATACCAATCTTGGAGTTCTTTATCACCGTGTTCCCGGTTGGCCAATCGGTTTTGGAGATGTAAAAAAGTCTGAAGAAAATTTCAAAAGTGCCGTTGCAATCGCACCGGAAAATATGGACGTAAATTACTTTTATGGTCTGTTCTTACTTGATCAAAAAAGATATGATGAAGCTGGAAAATATCTTGATCTAGCCTTGAAAGCTCCAAGCAGAAACCGTCCTCTTGCTGATTCTAAGCGTAAGGAAGAAATTGCTGCAGCAATTGAAAAGTTGAATAAGAAAACCGGTAAATAGTGGAATGATTCCTATTCTAAATTCGCAAAATGATGTGGAGCTTCATTTGATTTTAGGCAGAAAAATTTTTCGTTTTCTGCCATTTCTAAAATCGCTGAAGCTTTGCATGAAGTTTGTTACGATTCACAATCAGACGTCCCCCGAATATCAAGATATCAAAAGCTTTATCGAGAATATTTTCTACCGCTCATATCGTGCAAAAATTTCAGTAAATTTTCCAAAAATAATGGCTCTAACCACCAAGAATAATAAATTGATTAGCGCGGTTGGAGTCAGAAGTGCAGCGGATAATAGGCTTTTTATTGAGCAATATCTTGATAAAGAAATTGAAGAAATTTTAAGCGATTTAACCAAATCAAAAGTTGTACGTAGCGATATAGTTGAAATTGGTTCTCTGGCTTCTGGTCAAAGGAATGCGGCACGATGTCTTTATGTTGCTCTCGCAGCCTATCTAAAAAACGAAAAGTATAAATATGCCGTTATGACCAGCACTGAGTATCTGCAAAAATATTTTGCAAAAGCTGGTTTGAAACCGCAAATAATTGCTAATGCCGACAAAGCGCGGCTTATAAACAAAGAGGTTGATTGGGGAACTTACTACGAAACTAATCCTAAAGTTATGATGATGGACGTTGCAAATGGTTACCAAGTTCTCAACCTCTTTCTTGGAATTGAGGCTATACCAAGCATGACAAGGCTTTATCCCCATATCAACTATGTCTAAAGTCTTAGAAAAAATCTTTGAAACTGCTGAGAAATTTCCGCAAAAAACTGCTTTGATTGGAACAAAAAAAGTTGATCAAAATTTCAACTCAGAAGAGTTTTCTTATCAGGATTTAGTTTCCAAAATCAAAATCACCTCTGCTTCGCTACAAAATATTGGTTACAACAAAATCGCCTTGATTGCGGATAATTCGCCAAGCTGGATTATTTTTGATTTAGCTTGTCTTGATGCTAAAATTACCTTCATTCCCTTGCCGCAATTTTTTACGGATGAACAGGTTAATAATGCGCTAGAGCTAGAAAATATTGAGGCGGTATTTGTTGATGATGAATCAATCGCAAAGAGATTCTCACAAAAAATATTACAAAAATTTAGTTTTGATGTGGCTGGTACGGGGTTTTTTTGTTGCAAAATTTCTGGTAAAAAAAATCCAAAATCAGATATAGCTAAAATAACTTTTACTTCAGGAAGCACCGGAAATCCTAAGGGTATAGCTTTTTCATCAAAGCAAATTGATGCGACGTCTTTTGCTCTTTATAAAAGAATTGGCGAAAAAAACTTTGGTAAAAACCTTTCAATTTTCCCTTTGTCAATTTTACTCGAAAATATTGCTGGGGTTTACCTGCAACTATTGGCGCAAGGTATTGCTATTATTCCATCCCTTGCTGTGGTTGGAATTGCAAATTCCAGCGGGATCAATGTTGAAGATCTTACAAAAGCTATTACGAGCTACAATCCAATTAGTTTTATCACTTCTCCCGAACTGGCCAAGCTACTGATTTTTCTGGTTAAATCGCAAAAAATTTCCCCTAAAAATTTTCGTTTTATTGCTGTTGGCGGTGCAAAAGTTGCAACCGGTTTGCTTGATGAAGCGCATAAAATTGGCATTCCTCTTTATCAAGGATACGGACTTTCGGAATGTTGCTCTGTGGTTGCCCTCAACTCGCAATCGGCAAATAAGAATGGTGCGGTTGGAAAAATTTTACCTCATCTTCAGGTAAAAATTTCTACGGAAGGAGAAATTTTGGTAAAAGGAAATTCGTTAGCGGAAAATATTATTCTTGAGAGCGATGGCTATTATAAAACCGGCGATCTTGGTTATTTTGATGATGAAGGATTTTTATTCATTTCCGGACGCAAAAAAAATATTTTCATTACTTCAATGATGCGTAATGTAAATCCAGAATGGGTAGAAAGCGAAATCCTTAAAAGCCCGTTAATTTCTCAAGTCGCGGTTTTTGGGGAAGCTATGCCCTACAATAGCGCGGTGATAACACCTGCAAATTCTTCTATTTTGGCTGAAGTGATAAAATCAGAAATAGATAAATGTAATAATCATCTTCCTGATTACGCCCAAGTTAAAAATATTATTATCGCAAAAGAACCATTCTCCGTAAAAAATAAAATGCTTACTGTAACTGGCAGAATAAGGAGAGAAGAGATATGGAAAAATTATGGCCACCTTTAAAAATCGCAAATCAGGAGTAAAAATGACTTTCTTTGAAGAACTTGCTAAGGCCACGGAAAAAGAGCGTTTAGAACTTTATTCGGTACCACTTATTCAAGATGGAATCAGTGGAAAAATTTCACGCGAAACTTACATTTCCTATCTTACTGAGGCCTATCATCACGTAAAACATACTACCCCGCTTTTGATGTTGGTCGGATCAAGAATTCCTCAGGAAAAAGAATGGATACGCAATGTAATTGCTGAATATATTGAAGAAGAACTTGGTCATCAGGAATGGATTTTGAGCGACATTAAAAATGCCGGTGGAGATTCTGAAGCGGTGCGTAACGGTAAACCAAGAATGGCAACTGAGCTTATGGTTTCTTATGCTTATGATTCAGTTTTGCGCATCAATCCCATCAGTTTTTTTGGTATGGTTTTTGTTTTGGAAGGAACCAGCATCAATCTTGCGACGCAGGCCGGAGATTCGATTATGAAGAGTCTTGGGCTAGATAAAAAATGTTTTTCTTACCTTTCTTCTCACGGCTCTCTGGATGTTAAGCATATGGGATTTTTTGAGAAAGTCGTGAATAAAATTACCGATAAAAAAGACCAAGAAGATATAATTCACATGGCTAAAATCATGTTTCAACTTTTTGCCAACGTTTTCCGCAGCATTCCTCATGACAAAATTATCTAACAAAAAAATCATAGTTACAGGAGCCACCGGCGGCATTGGAATTCCACTTGTTAAACTGTTAGCAAATGAAAAAGCCGAGCTATTTCTGTTTTCCTCCAGCATGGAAAAGTTACAAAAATTGCGAGAAGAAATCGATAAAACCGGTTCTAAAATAAATTTAATAGAGGCAGATCTATCAAGCTCTGAAGGCATTAAAAAGGCCGCTGCAGAAATTTCTAAAATTGCTGATGCCGACATTTTAATAAACCTCGCAGGAATCTCTTATTTTGGTTCTTTAGGTTTACAAAAATTTGAAGAAATTGAAAAGCTATACCACGTAAACCTGCTTGCTCCAACGATTTTTAGCCAAGCGGTCTTGCCTGAAATGGTAAAAAAACGTTCGGGACATATTATCAATATCAGTTCAATTTTTGGCTCAATCGCCTTTCCATTTTTTGCCAGCTACTCGGCAAGCAAGGCAGGAATGCGTGGATTCAGCGAATCATTGCGACGCGAGCTTCAAGATAGCGGGGTCAAAGTCAGTTATGTTGTGCCACGAGCGGTTAAAACTGCAATCAATGAAGGGCTGGTTACAAAATTGAACGAGGCAACTAAAGTAAAAGTTGATGAAGCTGAGGATGCGGCAAGAAAAATTCTAAAAAAAATAAAATATCCAAGAAGTTACTCCTATTTAGGATTTCCAGAATCTTTTTTTGTACGCCTAAACTATCTTCTCCCATCCTTAGTTGACAGCGCTCTAGCTAAAACATCCGATATCGCAAAAAGAATATTGATGGAAAATTCTAAATAATTAGGAGAACCAAAGCGCTGGTCTGATTTTTTTACTAGTAACTCGCTCGACCAGCGTGTTTGGCTTTCCTCTTTTTTTAAAATGGGACTGTCCCAGTAATAGGTTTTGGATATTAATTTGTGACG
>CANGQE010000088.1 GCA_947455845.1 Rickettsiales bacterium | reverse complement strand
TCACAAAAAACAAATCAGCTGACAGCACTAGAGAACAGTAGCTCTAGCCGCCATTAATAACAAGAAAATAATTCAGAAAAGTGAGGGGATTTTAGAGGGGATTTGGGGGTTGGGTTTGCGACAGTCTCACAATGAACACTGTTACACAAAAACTCTGCAAGCTGCTCCGGTGTTTTTTCTAAGATTGGTTTTATTTTATCGTAAAATTCTTGAATTCTTTCGTCTGTTAGCCAAGTCCTAATCGATCCTTCGTAAGCAATCGGCCCCGGAACTCCGAGCCAAGGTTTTGCAATATCATCTTCTTGAAGAAGTTTTTTATGTATTTCTCTAAGTAAGCAATTTCCCGCTTCAACCTCTACTACTTGAGAATTTAATGTTTCAGCAACAAAAATCTTAATCTGATCATTTACCAATAGATGTTTAACCGATTGCATTTTTTCGATCATCGTTGGCGCTTCTGCAATTGAGGCGAAAGCACATATTTCTGACCAACCAGCAACAGCCTGATTCACACAACCCTCCAAATATAGTGCTGACGTTTCTTCTACCCATTTCAGATGTTGGGGATTTTTATCTAAAATATTTAAGACAGGATCTACAGCTCGAATAATTTCTTTGACACCTCCACGATGATTTATTCCTTCATTTAAAAAACGATGTACCAATGTTGCGGTAGATGGTATCGGATTTTCTGCCTCAAGATTATTTGCTTCTTTGTATCTTTTACCAATTTCTGCCAACCGTACTTTTACCAGCTCGGATTGATAATTGAGGTTGAAATGATCTGGATAGCGAATTTCACAACCACTTTCTTCTAGCTCTAACAATATCCTAAATAGATCTGCTGTAGGGATTAGTTTCTGGCATCCAAAGAAATCTATTTTTTTAATTCCGGCGGGAAGCTTTGGTATGGTTTCAAGATCATCGCAGTAAGCGCAATTTAACTCCTCAACTCCTTCTGGGATCTCTGGTATGGTCTTTAGTTTCTTACACCAAGAAAAATTTATTTTTTTAATTCCGGCTGGAAGGTTTGGTATGGTTTCAAGATCATCGCAGTAAGAGCAATCTAACTCCTCAACTCCTTCCAAAGAAACATTGGTGGACAATGTCCCATTCACAATTTGATCGTTAGTAATTCTTAATTTTGTCAATTTCTGAATGTAATAAAAGTTTGTGAAGAGCTGCTTAATAAAGCGTTCTTAAAAATGTTTTCGATTCAAATCAGTAAAGCTATGCAGAGAGAGTGATTCATCTTTAATTCTTTTTACAGTTTCAAGTAGTAACCGCCGATTTGAGATTGGTCACTTTAAGATGTCCAGCCATTATTAATCTTCATTATTCCTACCTCAAAATAGCGCCACTAGGAATGTTTTTATTTTATGATTTTCTCTTAATTTAAAAAAAATATTTTTTTAGAGCCAATGCTGGAGAGGATTTTACTCGAGTAAAAGTCGCCGACGTCGGCGACAATTGGGGAAAAAGTGTCAGGTTAAAGTTACAAAATAGATCCTGTTAAACCACCACCAAATTATCCGCGTGAATCAGTTCCTTCTTAGCTGAGCTACCTAAAATCTCCCTCACCTCTTTCGAATTTTTTTCTAAAATTCTTTTAGCATCTGCTGCAGCGTAGTTACTGATTCCGCTAGCAATGTGATTACCTTCTTCATCCTTTACAAAAACTGCATCACCTTTCTCAAATTTACCCTTTATCGCCACAGCCCCAATTGGCAGTAGACTGATTTTTTTACTACGCAAAGCTTCTTTAGCGCAGTTATTTACAATCACTTCTCCTTTGGCATTGAGAAACCCTGAAAGCCAATTCTGGCGCGATTTCGATGATTTTTTGCGGCCACGAAAAATTGTAAAATTTTGTTTTCCTTCGACTAATTTTTTTAAAGCATTGTCGGTAATGCCATTGGTAATAATTGTTTCGCAACCGGCATTAACCAGCATTTTTGCCGCCAGAATTTTAGTAATCATTCCACCTGTTCCAACTATAGACCCCGCTCCTCCGGCCATGTTTTCAATTTCTTTGGTAATTTCCAAAACTTCGTGAATTAGCTGCGCTGATTTTTCGGTTTTGGGATTTTTGTCGTAAAGCCCATCAATGTCGGAAAATAAAATCATCACATCCGCTGAAATCATCTGAGCCACGCGCGCTGCCAGCCGGTCATTGTCGCCAATTTTTATTTCATCCACCGCCACCGAATCATTTTCATTAATGATCGGAATCACCTGATGCTTGAGCAAGGTTTCAATGGTGTTTTTAGAATTTAAATAGCGCTCGCGACTGTTGCAATCGGCTGCCGTAAGTAAAATTTGCGCTACATCCAAATCTAATTTTTTAAAAAAATCGCGGTAGAAACTCATTAATTGAATTTGCCCAATCGCCGCTGCCGCCTGCTTTTCTTCGAGAGAAAGTTTGCGATGTCCCACCTTTAAAACAGAGCGCCCAAGAGCAATCGCACCCGATGAAACAATCGTAATTTGAAAATCTTTTTTAACTAAATCGGCAATATCGGCGGTGAAGTTTTTTAACCATTTTTCCCGCAATTTTCCTTCTTCAACCAGCAAGGAGGAGCCGATTTTAATCACCAATTTTTTTTTGTTTTCTAAATCTAAAATCATTACAAACCCCGCGCTTTACGTGCCTTCGTAATCTCATCGTAATAAACATTATTTTCAATTAGAGGCAGTGGAAAATCAGCAAAAGAGTTTAAATTTTTCAAAACGTAAACTCCCACGCTACGGTTAGCTTGTTGTTGAATACCATTTTTCGTAATGATGTCAGGGAAGTCTTCTCCCACTGATCGTATCTCAATTAATTCTTCAAATACCCCATTTTTTATCAAATAATTTTTGACCAGTTCCGCCCGCTTAAATGCCAAGTTTTCGTTGTAAAGTATCTTACCGGTTTGATCGGCATTACCCACCACCAGAATACGGAAATTGCCGCTTAGGGTTTTTAAATATTTTAACAGCTCCACTAAATCTTTATTAGCCTTGTCGTTAAATTTAGCGTTATTTAAATCAAAGAGAATTTCAAAACGCTCAAACTTAGGCTCGGTAATTGTAACTTTAGGTTGGTTATCTTTTTTTGAGTCCTCGATGTAATGCTCAACTTCATCCAACAGCTTATTAAATCTGGTTCTACATTGTGCTAATTCTGAAGCACGGAACACTGCTTTAGACTCACGGCTAATCCAGCAATCGTAAAGATAAGTTAAATGAGCCAGTTGAATTGGTAGATAAAATTTCATGTGCGAGGTGTCGAGCACCATTTCCAATCTTTTTTGCATCAACACCATTTCTTCCATTTGTGCCGGATCAGCTTTCCACTTAATCGGACTTTCCGGAACAACTTCTTTGCCACGAGAAGCAGCAAGACCTTTTTCAGCAAAATATTCAGAATTCCTTCCATCTTTCACCGATTCTAAACTACGCGCAAAAGCTAGATACTCTAAGGCTAAATAAGAATCGTACCCACCTTGGGTTTTTAGATTGCCTTCTTGATTAGATAAAGTTTGCAAGGGAATTTGCCTTGCGATGCAAGAAACGAGGATAAGTAAAACGATCAGAGGAAGAAAAAATTTATTTAGCTGCTTCATGATTTTCTGTATCGAATTTAGTAACTTAAAAAGTAAGACTTAAAAGCTTACTATCTTCTAAATTTATCTAAAATCTCTCCCCGTTGTGTCACCCCGCACTTGCTGCGGGGTCCACCGCGAAACACGGTAGTTGTTATTGCGTGACGAAGTGGACCCCGCAGCAAGTGAGGGGTAACACGAAGTGCCCGTAGGAACAAGGGGGAGAGATCTTTGAAAAACTTTTGATCGTAATTATTTTTAAGAACGATGCGAATAAATTAACTAACTATTCATCGACTTAAAGAACTCTTCATTTGTTTTAGTACTCTCAATTTTGTGTAGCAAGAATTCCATTGCATCAATTGAGCTCATTGGATTAACGATTCTACGTAGCATCCAGATTTTTGAAAGAGTAGCGCGATCAAGCAACAATTCTTCTTTTCTGGTGCCTGACTTAGTGATGTCAATTGCTGGGAAGATTCTTTTTTCAGCGATCTTACGATCTAAAATAATTTCCGAGTTACCGGTTCCTTTAAACTCTTCAAAGATTACTTCATCCATTCTTGAGCCGGTATCAACCAAGGCTGTAGCAATTATGGTAAGAGAACCGCCCTCTTCAATATTACGAGCAGCACCGAAAAATCTTTTTGGTTTTTGTAGGGCGTTGGAATCTACCCCTCCCGTCAAAACTTTACCTGATGAAGGAATTACGGTATTGTAAGCACGCGCCAAACGAGTGATTGAGTCTAATAAAATCACTACATCTTTTTTGGCTTCAACCAAACGACGGGCTTTTTCGATTACCATTTCTGCAAGCTGCACGTGACGGGTTGCCGGTTCATCAAAAGTTGAACTCACAACTTCGCCTTTCACAGTACGAATCATGTCAGTTACTTCTTCCGGACGTTCATCAATTAGCAATACCAACAAAATAACTTCAGGGTGATTGCTGGTAATAGCGTGAGCAATATTTTGCATCAAAGAAGTTTTACCAGTACGAGGAGGCGCTACAATCAAAGCACGTTGTCCTTTTCCTAGAGGCGAAACCATGTCAATGATACGCGTACTAATGTCGCCATTCATTGGCTTATCTTCTTCAAGAGTAAGCTTTTTTTGTGGGTAAAGTGGGGTTAAATCGTCGAATAAAACGCGATTTCTGATTTTGTCAGGAGAACCCAAATTCACTTCAGTTACACGTAGTAAGGCGAAATATCTTTCACCTTTTTTCGGGGCACGAATTTGGCCTTTAATGGTGTCCCCCGTACGTAGTCCAAATCTTTTGATTTGACTTGGTGAAACGTAAATATCGTCTGATCCAGGGAAATAATTGGTTTCAGGAGCTCTTAAAAATCCGAAGCCATCTTCCAAAACTTCCAAAACACCTTCACCGATAATTACATTTTCCGGATTTTGGTCAGAGAAATTCTTTAAGATGTGGTAGATAATATCTTGTCTACCAAAGTCGCCGATATTGTCCAAACCATTCTCTTTAGCCACGTCAATCAAGCTTTCAGCTGATTTAGTTTTTAAAGCTTTAAGTTCGAGAGTTTTACCGCTACCGCTAGCAACATTTAAAATATTGCGACGATTTTCAAAACGACCGCCAACTTGATCTTCATCATCGTAATCGTCAGATGCCGCAACTGAAGCTGCTGCAGCTGGAGGAGAAAAAGTTGTTGATTGTCCGCTACCAAATTGCGGAACAGATCCACCTGATTGATTACCACGGCTAATTAAATTACCGGTATGCAAGCGTATTCCAGTATGAACCGGAGCTGGACTTTGATTAAAATTCTGATCTGGATTACTTTGAGGCTTTGCTATTTCAGCCTGATTGCCTTGAGTTTGAGATGGCTGATTGCCAGCTTGTTGACCTTGATTCTGATCGGAGTTAGCACCGTAACGCAAAGTTAGTTTTGAAGACATTTAGTGATTGGTTGGTTTGGTTGGTGAAGTTGTTTTTAGGAACTTCGGTAGAAAATCTATTAAAAGCGAGAATTTTTTAAGAACTGCTGCTGAGATGTGTGAACATCAAAATAAAGAGGTCTCGCTTTGTAGTGAGGCGATTTTTTGGTGTCAAGCGCTTTACTTGCTACTTCAAGAAAATATTTTTACCGTGTCAACTGGACCCCGTCGTGAAGACCTAAACAAGCCCGCTGGTCGAGCGGAGTCAAGACCTACCTAAGGTTCCTGCTACCTTGCTTA